>JAUPKM010000676.1 GCA_030837445.1 Actinomycetota bacterium | reverse complement strand
AGTCCTCTCGACGCGGACCCAGCAGCAGCCTGGTATGCGTGGAGCGTGCGTATTCGGCGTACATCGAGTAGGTCGGCGGGAAGATCATCATGGTGCGGCCCGGTCCACCGAACGCCTGCAAAAGTTGAACCATCACCTCGTTCGAGCCGTTGGCGGCCCATACCTGTTCGGGTCCGAGACCGTGGCCGAGGTAGTCGGCCAGCGCCGACCGCAGGCCGACCGCCTCCCGGTCTGGATAGCGGTTGAGGTGCGCGGCGGCCTCGACGACCGCAGCTCCGATCTCCGCCACCAGTGCCGGCGACGGACCGTAGGGATTCTCGTTCACATTGAGGCTGACCGGCACCTCCAGCTGTGGTGCACCATAGGGTTCAACACCGCGCAACTCCTCTCGCAGCGGCAGGCCCAACCAGACCTCCGCCTGTGACACCTCGCCGGCCGACGTCATCGGTCGAGCAGTCGGACTGCCACGGCGGCGCCGTGCGCGGGCAGATCTTCAGCGGCGGAGAGAGCTAGCACAGTCGGGGCGATCTCGGTCAGAGCCGCCCGCGAATAGTCGATCACCTGCACACCACGCAGGAATGTCTGGACCGACAGCCCGGCCGAATGGCAAGCACAACCGCCGGTCGGCAGAACGTGGTTGGAGCCGGCCGCATAGTCCCCCAGCGAGACCGGCGAGAAGTCACCGACGAAGACCGCGCCAGCGTTGCGAATCCGCCCGGCAACCTCAGCGGCCTCGGCCGTCTGAATCTCCAGGTGCTCGGCCGCGTACATGTTGGCGAGTTCGACCGCCGAAGCCAGATCGTCCACCAACGCTATCCCGCTCTGCACACCGGCCAGCGCCTGTCGGATCCGGCCGGAGTGCTTGGTGGCAGCCACGGCCACCTCCAGTTCGGCCAGTACGGCGGTCACCAACTCGGTGGAATCAGTGACAAGCACCGACGCCGCCACCACATCGTGTTCCGCCTGGCTGATCAGATCCGCTGCGACAAAGGACGGGACAGCGGAGTCGTCGGCGATGATCAGAATCTCGGTCGGCCCAGCCTCGCTATCGATTCCGATCCGACCCTTGAGCAGGCGTTTGGCGGCCGTCACCCAGATATTTCCCGGACCGGTCACCATCGACACCGGCTCGCACCGACCGCCAGCCGACAGGTCGGCGCCGTGCGCGAACAGCGCGACGGCCTGCGCGCCGCCGGCGGCATAGACCTCCTCGACCCCCAGCAATTCACATGCGGCGAGGATGCTCGGGTGCGGAAGGCCACCGAATTCCGGTTGCGGCGGCGAGGACACGGCGATTGAGACCACTCCGGCCAATTGTGCCGGCACGACGTTCATCACCACACTGCTTGGGTAGACCGCCCGACCGCCGGGCACATACAGCCCGACCCGGTCGACCGGGAGCCAGCGCTGTGTGACAAACCCCCCCGGCGACACCTCGATCGTCGTCTCGGTCCGCTGTTGCGCGGTGTGAACGGTCCGCACACGTTCGATGGCCGTCTCCAGCGCTGCCCGAACGTCGGGGTCCAGCCCGGCCAAAGCATCGGCCATCGCACTGGCAGGTACCCGCAGAGACGCTGGCCGGACACCGTCGAGGCGTTCGCCGGCGTCCAGAACGGCCACCTCCCCTCGGCGGGCGACATCATCGACGATGTCGCGGACAATCGCGGTGGCAGCTTCGACGTCCACCTCCGGCCGCGGCAATAGGTCAGCACTCAGCTCCCGGCCGCGCAGATCGATGACCCTCATCACGAGCGCAATGCTAGCCGCGTCAAAGTGCCGGCCTGCAGCCGCCGACTATCCTTGAGGGGCCCGACCCACCGCCGGAGCCAGGAGACTTGTGACGAAGAAGAGCACCGGAGCAGGTCCTACTCGCGCGACCGCCGCGCTGACAAAGGCCAACATCGACTTCACAGTCCACGAATTTGAGCATGACCAGCTGGCGGAGTCCTACGGACTTGAGGCCGCCTACGCGTTGGAGGTGCCACCTGCGCAGGTATTCAAGACGCTCGTAGTTGAGGTTGACGGCGAGTTGGTGGCGGCGATCGTGCCGGTCGATCGGCGCCTGAGGATGAAGGCCTTGGCTGCGGCTGTCGGGGGCCGCAAGGCCGTGCTGGCTGAGGCCGACCGAGCGGAGCGGGCCACCGGCTACGTGCTGGGCGGAATCAGTCCGATCGGCATGAAGCGGCATCTACCCACGGTGCTGGACGTCTCGGCCACCGAGCTGGAGCGAATCTATGTGTCGGGTGGTCGCCGCGGTCTGGAACTCGAGTTGGCGCCGCCCGACCTGGTCGCATATGCGAAGGCCAGGCTCGCACCGATTGCCCGCCGCAGCTGACCGGTCAGCCGAAGTCCACCAACCTCCCGCTACCTCGGCGACTCGCCCTGCTGCGCGGGCGGCCGCAGCCAGAGGGATGCCGCCACCAGTGCCGCTGCAAGCGCTGGCCACCACAACAGCATCGTCTGGGAGCGCAGTTTCAGCGGCGCGGTCAAAACCAGCCCATCCGGGGCGGTCTTCGCCACAGCCGCGAGGTCATCGGACGTCACCGTGGCACCCAACGCAGCCGCCAAAATCCCACCCAGAACCCCGCCGACGACCAGTCCCAGTAGCGCCGAGCCCGGTGCAGGCCGACCACGCAGCAACCAGATCACAGCGAGTATCACGCCGGCCGCGGCCAGCAGGCCCCCCAACAGCAGGTCCGCACCGAAGAATGCATCGGGTTGCGGCAGGTCCCGCTGAGCGGATTGGGCCTGCACGGTGTAGCTGACCCGAGGCGCGGCCAGCACCCAGATCACGGCAGCCACCGCCGCGGTGGCTGCGCTGCACAGGATCCAGCCGGCGGTGGTCCGGACTGACTGCTGCGAAGGCCCACGCCGCGACGAGCTCGGCCGCGCTGTTTCTACCGACGTCGAGGCGGCAGGCCGTTGCGGGGCGCGGCCGGCACCGAACTCGCTCACAGCGCAGGCCTCATGCGGCACCCAGACAACCCGGTCCGAGTAGCGCCTTGAGGTCTCCGTACAACGACGGCGACGGCGTGACCCGCAGTCTGTCGGGCAGCCGCATCACCGTGGTGCGGGGTCCGTGCAACAACTGCAACTGCACCTCGGTGGTGCCAGGGTGGGTCGCCAGGATCTCCTTGAGGCTCTCGATCGTGGCCGGCACACAGCGGCGCGATTCCAACCGCACCGCCACCGGGCCTGCCGGCCCATCCTCAAGATCGGGGATAGCCACCTCCATCGCGATGAACTTGACGGCTTCCTCATCGCGTTTGTCCAACCGCCCCTTGACAAGCAGGACGGAGTCCTCGACGCAATGCGGCCCCACAAGTTGGAAGGTCTGCGGGAACACCATCACCTCCACCGAGGCAACCATGTCCTCCAACGTCACGATCGCCCAGGTGTTTCCCTGCTTGGTCACCTTCCGCTGCACCGACGTCACCAGTCCGCCGACGGTGAGGATGGCGCCGTCGGATCGATCGTCGCCGTGCAGCAACGCGATCGGACAATCCACCTTGGCCGCGATGACGTGCTCGATGCCGTTCAGCGGATGGTCGGACACATAGAGCCCGAGCATCTCGCGCTCGAACGCCAACAACGTTCGCTTGTCCCATTCGTGGCCGTCGACCGCCAGCGTCATCCCGCCGACAACCGAATCCGAGGCGCCGCCGAAGAGGTCGAACTGGCCGGTCGCCTCCGCGCGCTTGAGCTCCAACACGCCGTCGATGGCATCGGCGTGCACCGCGACCAACCCACGCCGGGAGTGGCCCAGGCTGTCGAACGCACCCGCCTTGGACAGCGACTCGATGACGCGCTTGTTGCACACGACGATGTCGACCTTGTCGAGGAAGTCGGAGAAGCTGGTGAACTGACCGTCCGAGGTCCGCGCCCGGACGATGCCGTCGACCACATTCAGCCCGACGTTGCGCACTGCTGACAGGCCGAATCGGATGTCCCCGCCGGTCGGGGTGAAGTTGGAGTCGGATGAGTTCACATCGGGCGGCAACACCTTGATGCCCATCCGGCGACACTCATTGAGGTAGATCGCCGACTTGTCCTTGTCGTCCTTCACGCTGGTCAGGAGCGCGGCCATGTATTCGGCGGGGAAATTCGCCTTCAGGTAAGCCGTCCAATACGACACCAGTCCGTACCCGGCGGTGTGAGCCTTGTTGAAGGCGTAGTCGGAGAACGGGACGAGGATCTCCCACAACGTCTTGATCGCCGCATCGCTGTAGCCGTTGGCGATCATGCCGTCGCGGAACGGCACGTACTCCTTGTCGAGGATCTCCTTCTTCTTCTTGCCCATCGCGCGACGCAGCAGGTCAGCGGCTCCCAGGGAGTACCCGGCCAGCTTCTGCGCGATGGCCATCACCTGCTCCTGGTAGACGATCAACCCGTAGGTGTCGCCAAGGATGTCGGCCAGTGGCTCAGCAAGTTCCGGGTGGATCGGCACCACCGGCTTCCGAGAGTTCTTCCGATCGGCATAGTCGTTGTGCGCGTTAGCCCCCATCGGGCCCGGCCGGTAAAGGGCCAAGACTGCCGAGATGTCCTCGAAGTTGTCCGGCTGCATCGACCTCAGCAGCGCTCGCATCGGGCCACCGTCGAGTTGAAAGACCCCGAGCGTGTCGCCCCGGGTCAGCAGTTCGTAGGCGGGCCGATCGTCGAGCTCCAGGTCCTCCAGCGTGATTGTCTGGCCGCGGTTGGCGGTGATGTTCAGAAGGCAGTCATCGATCACTGTGAGGTTGCGCAGCCCGAGGAAGTCCATCTTCAGCAGCCCGAGGGATTCGCACGCCCCCATGTCGAACTGCGTGATGACGGCGCCGTCCTGCTCCCGTCGCCAGACCGGGATAACGTCGATCAACGGCTCCCGGCAGAGGATCACGCCGGCAGCATGGACGCCGGGTTGCCGCTTCAGGCCCTCCAGCCCGCGGGCGGTATCAACTACCTTGGCCACGTCGGGCTCGGTGTCGTACAGGGCACGGAACTCCCCCGCCTCGCTATAACGAGGATGACCCGCGTCGAAGATGCCCGCCAGCGGGATGTCCTTTCCCATCACAGCTGGCGGCATCGCCTTGGTGATCCGGTCGCTGAGCGCATAGGGCAGGCCGAGAGCGCGAGCCGAGTCCTTGATCGCCGCCTTTGCCTTGATCGAGCCGTAGGTGATGATCTGGGCGACTCGATCCTCACCGTACTTTTCGGTGGCGTAGCGGATCATGTCGCCGCGACGGCGCTCGTCGAAGTCCATGTCGATGTCAGGCATCGACACCCGCTCGGGGTTCAGGAACCGTTCGAACAGCAGGCCGTGCCGGATCGGATCCAATTCGGTGATTCCCAGCGCGTAGGCGATCAGGGCGCCGGCGGCTGAACCTCGGCCTGGGCCCACCCGGATCCCGCTGGCCTTCGCATGCCGGACCAGGTCGGCGGTCACCAGGAAGTAGCCCGGGAACCCCATCTGACAGATCACCGACACCTCATAGGCGGCCTGTTTGCGGTGCCCGTCCGGGACGTCATTGGGGGCGAACCGCGCGATCAGTCCGCGCTCCACCTCCTTGACCAGCCAGGACTCCTCCGATTCCCCGGGAGGGATCGGGAACTCGGGCATCAGGTTCGCACCCTCGGCGAACTCCACGTTGCAGCGCTCGGCGATCAGCAACGTGTTGTCGCATGCCTCCGGTAACTCCCGCCAGACCTCGCGCATCTCCTCGCCGGACTTGAGGTAGAAGTCCCGGCCATCGAATCGGAACCGCTTGGGATCGTCCATCGTGGTGCGGGTACCGATGCAGAGCAGCACATCGTGCATCTCGGCGTCGCCCGGGTAGACGTAGTGCAGGTCGTTTGTGGCGACCAGCGGAAGGTCCAGTGACCGGGCGATCCGCAGCAACTCCTCGCGGTGTTTGCGCTCGATCCCCAGACCGTGATCCATCAACTCGACAAAGAAGTTGCCGTCGCCGAGGATGTCGCGGAAGTCGGCGGCCGCGGCCAGCGCCTTGTCGTACTGGCCCGCCTGCAGCCACCGGTTGACCTCCCCGGACGGGCAGCCGGTGGTGGCGATCAGACCCTTGCCATAGGTCTGAAGCAATTCCCGGTCGAACCGGGGTTTGCGGTAGAACCCTTCCAGCGATGCCAGCGAGGACAGCCGGAACAGGTTGTGCATCCCCTCCGTCGTCTCAGCCAGCAGGGTCATGTGGGTGTAGGCCTGCCGACCCCGCCCAGCTACTGGCTCACCATCTTCGCCGGTGCCCTCCTCGTAGCCGCCACCGAAATCGAAGGGCGCCCGCTCGAACCGGCCCTGCGGCGCGTAATAGCCCTCGATCCCGATGATCGCCTTGACGCCGGCGGCTTTGCCGCGCTTGTAGAAGTCGTAGGCACCGTAGAGGTTCCCGTGGTCGGTCATGGCCAGGGCGGGCATGCCCATCCGGGCGGCTTCGGAGAACAGGTCCGTCAACCGGGCGGCACCATCGAGCATCGAATACTCGGTGTGCACGTGCAGGTGCGCGAAGTCACCGGCCGACCCAGCTGTTGACGACACAGGAACTGCTCCTCCTCGGGGCGTTGACGGGTGGGACTCTGTGAGGATACCCCCGGGGTCCGACAGCGCCGAGCAGCGAAACAGCCGGGTCGGGCCCACGGAGGGCCCGACCCGGCTGCGTGCGTGCGGTACGTCAGTTGGTGGAGTACACGTTCCAGTTGCCGTTCGCGATCGCAATCACCCAGACGATGATGCCGACAACAACTCCGATGATGCCCAGCACCATGCCCGCGGTCGCCATGCCACCATTGGTGGCCAGGCCCTGGGCAGCCTTCTTACGACCCATCACACCAAAGATGAGGGCCAAGATCGACAGGATGATGCTCTGGCAACAGATGACACCGACGATTCCCAGCACGAGGGCGGCGATGCCCATTCCGTTGCTCGGTGCCGCTCCGCCGGGGTAGCCGCCGGCGGGGTTGGTCGGGGGTAGCGGCGGTGGCGGGGGCGGCGGCGGCGTGCCACCGCCGGGGGGTGGCGGGGGTGGTGGGGGCGTTCCACCGGGTGGGGGTGGTGGTGGCGGTGCGCTTCCTGACATTTTTCCTCATCTCACTTCTGCCCGCTGGCTGGGGCGCTGGTGTGCGGACCCCGGTACCGGGGCTCTGACAGGAAGCGTATGACCCAACGAACCCGTCCCGCCCGCAATTTCGTCAACTCAGACCGTGTCGACACTTGCGCCGACCCAGAAATAGACCTGGATCGGCGCAAGTAGAACTTCGCTGGCGACTAGTTGCGACTCGTCGCGTAGTAGATCGAGGCGATGATCGACACGATGATCCCGATGATTCCCAACACCAGGCCGGCAGTTGCCATCCCGCCGTTGGTGGCAAGTCCCTGCTCGGCCTTCTGACGGCCCTTGACACCAAAGATGATCGCCAGGATGCCTGCGACGTACGGACAGCAGAAGATGCTCACGATTCCCAGGACGAGTGCCCAGGTTCCCATGCTGTTGTCGGCTCCGCTGGCGGGGACACCACCTGTGGCACCGATCGGCGGGGGTGGCGGCGGGGGTGGGATAGCGCTTCCGGACATTGTCTCTCTTTTCTCGTCGAGGTCACTGCCACCGGCAGTTGTGCGGCGCGGTTGCGGCCGCTGCTGGGCAGCGTAGGGGCTGTGGGTTGGTCCTTGCCTGCAATTCCGCCAATACCCACCCCGCGAGTCGCGGCCTATGTCGGCCGTTACAGCCCGCTGATTCGCGTCAACGCAGCGGCCAGATCCTCCGGGTACTCCGAGCTGAATCGAACCCATTCACCCGTGCCCGGGTGGTCGAAAGCGAGCCGGTGGGCGTGCAACCACTGCCGCGACAACCCGAGTCGGGACGCGAGGACAGGATCCGCGCCATAGGTGAGATCACCGCAACAGGGATGCTTCAGCGCCGCGAAGTGGACCCGGATCTGATGGGTGCGGCCGGT
>JAUPKM010000675.1 GCA_030837445.1 Actinomycetota bacterium | reverse complement strand
CTCTGGATCCTGGGTGGATTCACCTCCTACGAACGCACCCGGAACACCCCCGGGCGGGAAGCTGCGATCGCGGTCAGCGGTCCGTTGGTGACGTTGCTGATCGCGGCCGGCTGCTTTGGCGCAATGGCGGGCTTCCCGCAGATGCCGGAGATGGCGTGGCAGTTGACCAATGCGTTGGCTGTCAGCAACCTGCTGATCGGGGTGTTGAACCTGCTGCCAGGCCTGCCGCTTGACGGCGGTGGACTGGTGAAAGCGGCAGTCTGGGCCATCTCCCGCAGTGAGTACCGCGGAACTGTGGTGGCGGCCTGGTGCGGCCGAGGACTGGCGGTGGCCTTCGTCCTGGCGTCGTTCGCGCTGTCTGTGCTGCCGGGCCTGTCGATGGGATTCACCGGGCTGTTGGTCACCGGCGTCTTCGCGGTGTTCCTCTGGTTGGGTGCGACGGCACACCTGCGGTCAGCCAAACTCGACCGGCGGATCCCGACCCTGTCCGCGGCAACCATCGCCCGGCGCGCAGTTGCGGCGGGAGGCTCGGAGTCGGTCGCGCTGGCAGTAGCGCGCTGCGAACAGGCACAGGCGGGCGCAATCGTTGTCTGCGACGCGACTGGTCGACCGACCGGAATTGTCAATCCGGCGGCACTGGCCGCGGTTCCGGCCGAGCGGCGTCCGTGGCTGCCTGTCACCAGCGTCACCCGGGCGCTCGGTACTGACCAAGCCATCCCGCTGACACTCACCGGCAACGATCTGATTCGGGCGCTGATGGACAGTGGCCGCGAGGAGATGTTGGTGGTGGACCCGGACGGCGCGATCTTCGGGGTGCTCTTTGTCGACGACGTGGAGCGGTCGCTCACCTGAACTGTCGTAAGTGCCGCTTAGGCTCACGCTATGACCACAAACACGGCTGATCCGGCAACCGAAACGGGTGGCTGGCGAGCGGAGCGACACCAGGGGCACCCAGTGCTGGGTGCGTTGTCGCCTTCGCGCGCATCGGACTTCACCACCTGCCCCCTGCTCTACCGCTACCGGACGATCGATCGCCTGCCGGAGCCGACCAGTTCGGCGATGGCCCGGGGCACGCTGGTGCACACGGTGCTGGAGGACATCTTCGATCTCCCGCCCGACGATCGGACGCTGCCAACCGCGGTCAGTCTGCTGGCCGGGACCTGGCAGCGCATTGTCGGCGAGGAACCTGAACTGGCTGCCGTGGTGGGCACCGCCGCCAGCGAGGACAACTCCGACCCGGCGGTGATCGCCGGTTGGCTGCGGGGGGCCGAGCCACTGCTGGCGACGTACTTCCGGATGGAGAATCCGAGCCTGCTGAACCCGGCGCATCGGGAACTACATGTGGAGGTACCGCTGCCGGACGGCCCCGTGCTGCGCGGCTTCATCGACCGCGTCGACATCCATCAGCAGGCAGGGATCCGGATCGTGGACTATAAGACCGGACGGGCGCCGGGGCCCCGATTCGAGCAGAAGGCGATGTTCCAGCTGCGATTCTATGCACTCGTCGTGTGGCGGATGACGGGCGAACTGCCGGCGCTGCTGCAGCTGACCTACCTGGGGTCCGGCGAGTACCTCCGGCTCGTGCCCGACCCCGACGATCTGGTCACCTTCGAATCAAAGGTGCGAGCGTTGTGGGATTCGATCGTGGCCGTGTACGACAGCGGGGAATGGACACCGAAGCCCTCCCGGCTGTGCGACTGGTGCTCGTTCCAACAGCTGTGCCCGGCCAAGGGCGGCGAGATGTTGCCATTGCCGGAGCGAGCTCGGCCAGACTCAACGAGTCATCCGCACAATGCCGAGTCCGCATACACGGGGTAGCGTTGCTACCTATGGTTGACGACGATGCGCAGGCCGCTGTCCCCGGACCTACAGATGCTCCACCGGCCGCTCGGGCCGTGGGTCTGACGAAGATCTACGGCGAGGGCACAACCCGAGTCACCGCTTTGGATTCGGTCGACGTGGAGTTGGCTGCGAGGGAGTTCACGGCCATCATGGGCCCCTCGGGATCCGGCAAGAGCACGTTGATGCACTGCCTGGCCGGCCTGGACTCCATCACCTCCGGTGAGGTGCTGCTCGGCGATACCGCACTTTCGAGCCTGTCTGACAAGGCCCTGACCCAGTTGCGCCGGGACGCTGTCGGCTTCGTGTTCCAGTCCTTCAACCTGATCCCGACGCTGACCGCCCAGGAGAACATCACCCTGCCGCTGGACATCGCCGGCCGTAAGCCGGACCAGCAGTGGTTCGACCGAGTGGTCGACACCGTGGGCCTACGCGACAGGCTCAGCCACCGACCCAGCGAGCTCTCCGGCGGCCAGCAGCAGCGAGTCGCCTGCGCCCGCGCACTGGTCAGCCGACCGCAGATCATCTTCGCCGACGAACCCACCGGCAACCTGGATTCACAGTCCTCGGCTGAGGTGCTCGGCTTCCTACGCCAGAGTGTCGACGAGTTCCATCAGACGATTGTGATGGTCACCCACGACGCCCGCGCGGCCGGCTACGCGGACCGCGTCATCTTCCTGGCTGACGGCAAGGTCGTCTCAGAGCTTCGGGAACCGACGGCCGATACCGTGCTGGACCGGATGAAGAGTCTGGACGCGCTCGCCCGGGTTGGGGGCTAACCCGGTGCTCAAGGCCACCCTTCGGTCCCTGTTCGCCTACAAACTCCGGCTCGCCCTCACTGCGCTGTCGATCATCCTCGCGGTGGCATTCGTCGCCGGGACGTTCATCTTCACCGACTCGCTGCAGCGTGCGTTCAATGATCTGACGAGCTCCCGGCAAGCGGACCTGATCGTCGAGCCCCGCACCGAATTCGACAGCCAGTTCACCGCGGACAGCAAGCCACTGACCATGCCCGTCGGGATCGCGGCCAAGGTAGCTGCGGTACCAGGTGCGGCCCAGGCTGTGCCCTGGGTGCAGGTGCGCAATGTCAACGTTCTCGGAGAGGACGGCAAACCCGTCGGCGGCAGTGCCGGACCGCAGAGCGCCGGCATCGGTGAGAGCTGGATCGCCTCGCCACAGTTGTCCCAATGGGAACTCCAGCAGGGCCGTCCACCGGTCGGTCCGACTGAGGTCGCTATCGATGAGAAGACGGCGGAAAAGACGGGCACCACCCTTGGTGAGAAGATCCCCGTGCTGCTGCCCTCGGGCGCCCGGGTCGAACCGACGGTCTCGGGCATCGCGAAGGCGTCCCTGTCTGGCGGTGGCCCAGGGGCCACCCTGGTGGCCTGGGAACTGCCCACGGCCGAGCGGCTGCTGACTGCCCCTGGCCAGATTTCCCAGGTGCGGGTGCAGGCCGACAGTGGCGTGTCGCAACAGGAGCTCAAGACCCGAGTTGACGCTGTCCTACCGAAGGACATCACCAGCCAGACTGGCGAGGAAGTGTCCGCCGACTTCTCCAAACAGCTCAGTGAGCGGCTCGGCTTCCTGAACACCTTCCTGCTGGTATTCGCATTGATTTCGTTGTTCGTGGCGGCATTCCTGATCTACAACACTTTCTCGATCCTGGTCGCCCAGCGCACCCGCGAGCTTGCGCTGATGCGCGCTATCGGAGCCACCCGGCGGCAAGTCAATGTCTCCGTCTTGGTGGAGGCGGTCGTGGTTGCGCTGATTGCCACCTCGGTCGGGCTGCTGGCCGGAGTCGGGGTCGCGCTTGGATTGCGCGGGCTGTTCTCGGCCGCGGGTGCGCCGCTGCCGGGCAGCGGGTTGGTCTTCCTGCCAAGGACCTTCCTAGTTGCCTACGGGATCGGTTTGGTGGTGACCCTTGTCAGCGCGTTCATTCCGGCACGGCGGGCCTCTGCGATTTCCCCCGTTGCTGCGCTTCGGGAGGACGTCAATCAGCCGGCCAAGTCACTGCTCACCCGGAGCCTCGTCGGGCTGGGACTGCTGTTGTTGGCGGCCGGCTTCGCCTGGGCAGGATTGACCACCACCGATGACGGGACTCGCGCGGCAGGCTTGCTCGGGGTGAGTGCGTTGGCTGCTCTCATCGGCGCGTTGGCCCTGGCCCCGTGGGCCGCTCGGGTAGTGATCCCCGCGTTGTCGTGGCCCTTCAGCGGTTTGACCGTAGGCCGTATCGCCCGAGAGAACGCGCGGAGGAACCCGCGCCGTACGGCCGCGACCGCTGGGGCGCTGATGATCGGCCTCACCCTCATCTCCGCGCTGAGCGTCATCGCGTCCTCCACCACCAAGTCCACCGACGCCCTGGTCGACGATGTCATCGGTGCCGACTTCATCGTGTTGGGTGCCAACTTCCAACCCTTCCCACCGACGGTGTATCCGGCCGTCAAGGACACCCCGGGGATAGGTGTCGCCACCTATGTCCGATCTGCGGTGGCGGTGCTGCCTGGCGGTGACCGGCAGGGGTCGATCGTCACCGTGATCGACCCCGCCAAGATCAGCGAAGTTCTCAACATCACCATGGCCAGTGGTCGGGTGCTAGATCTGGAGACTCCGGGCACGGTCATCATCGACACCAAGAAGGCGGCCGAGGCAAACCTCGGAATCGGCACAACCGTTGACGTGCTCACTTTGAAGGGTCCGCAACGTGTCACGGTGGTCGGACTCTATGAGCCGGCAGGCTTCTTCCAAGGATTTGCGACCGGCTACGACACCGGCCGTCAACTTGGAGCTCCCGACCTCGACACGGCGATCTACCTGACCGTCGCTGAGGGAGCCGATCCCGCCACGGTCCGAGCCGACCTCGATCAGCGGCTGGAGGCCTTTCCGACTGCCACGCTGCAAGATCAGAGCGAATTCAAGGCGGATATTCGCGACCAGATCAACCAACTGCTGGTCTTTATCCTCGCCCTGCTCGTGCTGGCGGTGTTCATAGCCTTCCTGGGCATCGTCAACACCCTTGCGCTCAGCGTGTTCGAGCGGACCCGCGAAATCGGACTGCTCCGCGCGGTTGGGGCGACCCGACCGCAAATCAGGCGCATGATCCTCATCGAGAGTGTGCTGATCGCGATCCTGGGCAGCGGTCTGGGTTTGGTGCTGGGCGTGCTCTACGGCGTTGGTCTGCAGCGCACCTTGGCCGATGACGGCATCAGCCAACTCGGTATCGATGGACCGCAGTTGGCAATCTTCCTAGTGGTCTCGGCCGTCGGCGGTGTCGTCGCGGCTCTTTGGCCCGCCTGGCGCGCGTCGCGACTTGATGTGCTGAAAGCGATTTCCAGCGAGTAGCAGGCACGCTGCGGCGACAGACCCGCCGCCTACTCTGCCGTCAGTCTCTGATCAGGCTCCGCAACATAGCGAGGTCAACGTCGGCGAGCGACCCGACAATGGTCAAGCGCGGATGTGGCGGCAGATCGGAGTTCAGCGGTACGCCGACGACGGTGCAGCCTGCCCCCAGTGCGGCGCGAATTCCGGTCGGCGAGTCCTCCAACACAACCGTCTGGGACGTACTGGCACCCAGCAACTCCGCAGCTCGGACGTACGGCATCGGATTCGGTTTGGGCCGCTCAATTTCGTCGCCGGCGATGGACACGTCGAAAGACGTGTCCAGTTTGTCGAGCACCGTGTCCATCAGGTCACGCCAGGAGTTCGACACCAGCGCCTGCGCAATTCCGGCTGCTATGAGTTGGTCGTGCAACTCCTGAGCTCCGGGCATCCACGGGATCTCGCGCGTCTGCATCAATTCCTCGATGTCGGCCACCAAAATCTCGGAAACCTCTGCCGACGTCCGACCGACACGTTCGGCCATGTAGTCCACGACCCGGTCAAGCGGGCCGCCGATCGAGACCGCAGCATCCTGGGCGGTCCAGACGCCGCCGAGCTTTGTCATCGTGCGAGCCTCAGAGATGACCCACAACTCCTCGGTCCGCACCATCGTGCCGTCCATGTCCCAGAGGACCGCCTGAAGTGTCACCGCACCATCATCTCAGCCGCCGACCGGTTGGGCGCCTCGGGAGCCACCCCGGATGTGCAACGGAGGTATCGCTAACGAAGTATCAGCTCCATCGGGCGGCCAGGTCTGGTGGCGTCCAACTCGGCCACGAGGGGCTGCCGACCGGCTCCCCCCGGCTGAACAGCGCAACCGGCCGTGGGCCGTCGATATGAGAGTTGTCCCACACACTGCTGGTGTCAGCCATGTTGATGGCCGCAGCCACGAGCAGCCAGAGCCGTTCGTATCGCGCGCGGACCTTTTCCGTGGGCACCGAGTGGCCCCCGGCTGCGACCCGAGCGGCGACGCGCGCGACGGCGAGATCGATTGGGACCAGCAGGACGTGAAGGGCCACAAAGTAGTCGGCTGCCTGCGCCCGGTGGATCAGTTCGAGCTTGGACGCATGCGAGAAGACCGTCTCGGCGATGAGCGGTTGCCGCAGGTCGATCAGCCGCTCACGGGTCGCGGCGGCGATCTCGGCAGCGTCGTACGAGTGCGCCTCGGCATCCTCGGGCCAGTTCTGCTTGGAGATGTCGTCGGCGTTGACAATTGCGGACATCGGGGCGGCACCTGCCAACACGAGCCTGACGTACGTCGACTTGCCGGCCCCGTTGGGGCCAACCACCAAATCCAGGCGGCTCACGCTGGGCTGGTGTCGACAACTGTGGCGGTACCGTCGGGGTGATGACGCAGCAAGTTGCCCTGATCGTCAAGGGCAACCGTGACTACACCCTCGGCCGCCAACTGCTTTCCGAACGAGATCGCTCGCACCCGCTCCTGAATGGTTGCGTCGATCTCGGCGTTGGCCACAAGGAGTTCCTCTTCGGACAACTCCGATAGTGCCAGCAGGCCGGCCACAGCGGCTTCGATCCTTCGGTGACCGGTG
>JAUPKM010000674.1 GCA_030837445.1 Actinomycetota bacterium | reverse complement strand
CGCATTCTGCGCAAGCGGTGGCTGTCGATAGCCATCATTACCGCCCTAGGTGTTGCCATCGGCGCCGGCTACAGCATGATGAGCCCCAAGATCTACCGCGCCACCGCCCAGAACTTCGTGGCCATCAGCGGCGCAGTCAACTCCGCCAGCACCGGATCTAGTTTTGCCTTGCAGCGCGTCAAGAGTTATGTGGAGCTGGTCGACACGCCGGAGGTCTTGGCCCCGGTCATCGCACAGACTGGCGTCGACCTGACGGTGCCGCAGTTGGCCGCCAAGGTGAGCGCCTCCAACCCGCCGCAGACAGTGTTGCTCAACGTCGCCGTCAGCGACACCGACCAGGCGCTGGCAGTCGAACTCACCAATGCCGTCGCCACCTCGTTTGCGCGGCAGATCGAGGTCATTGAGACGCCGCAGGGTGCGACGAGCCCGCCGGTCAAGGTGACGGTCACCAATCCGGCCCAAGGTGCGGGACTTGTTTCGCCGAACACCAAGGTGAACATCGCCTTGGGCTTCCTGCTGGGGCTGGGCATCGGCGTCGCCTACGCGATCCTGCGCGAGCAGCTCGACACCAGCGTCAAGAGCGAGTCCGAGATCGCCCAACTCACCGGCCGGACCAATCTGGGCCTGGTGATGTTTGATCCAGATGCTGAGACCACGCCGCTGGTGGCGCTCAACCAGCAGTCCGTGCGGGCGGAGGGTTTCCGCACGGTCCGCACCAACTTGCAATACGTCGACGTGGACGAGCCGCCGAAGGCCGTCGTTATCACCTCTGCCCTGCCGAATGAAGGCAAGACCACCACTGCCTGCAACCTGGCCATCGCGTTGGCGCAGGCCGGACGCAATGTGTGCCTGGTTGAGGCTGACTTGCGTAAGCCGAAGGTGGCCGACTATCTCGGGATCGACGGCGGCGTCGGACTGGTCGACATTCTCACCGGCCAAATCGGAGTGGATGAGGGACTGACCACGTGGCAGCGCGGGCTGCTGTCGGTGATTCCGTCCGGGCCGATTCCGCCCAACCCGTCGGAGATTCTCGGCAGTCGGCAGATGGCTCACCTACTGGAGGAGCTTGCCGGGCGGTTCGATGCGATCGTGATCGACGCACCGCCGTTGCTGCCGGTGACCGATGCGGCTGTGCTCGCCCGCAATGCCGACGGCGCCATCCTGGTCACCAGATTTGGACGCACCACCAAGGATCAGGTGCGCAAAGCCGCGGAGGTGCTCGACACCGTCGGAGCCCGACTGTTGGGTAGCGTGCTCAACTTCGTTCCGTCCAAGTCAGGCGGCTACGGCTATGGGTACGGCTACGGTGGCTACAGCGGCTACGGCTACGGGTATGGGTACGGAGGCAGACAGGAATCACCCCGGAAGGCCAAGAACAAGGCCGAGGCAGTTGCCAAGGGCGATGCCGACCTCACCGAAGGCGCGGACGCGGGCTCCAAGGACCAAGCTGGCGTCTGACGTGGGACCGGGGTCACATCGCCCCGTGGTCAACCGATCGGAGCAATCCCGGAGCCCACTTTCAACTGGGTCCACAGTCATGCTACGGTCATCTCGACCAACTCCATATATGCCAATGACCATCACAGAAATGCGCGAGAGCGCTAGGGGAGTCAAACCATGAAGCGAGCACTAACAATCGGCACGGCCGCCGGTGCGGCGTTGCTGGTCGCGGGGGCCAGTGCTGCTCTCGCGGTCTACCCGCCGGACCCGCAGAACAACAACACCACGCAAACGGCCACCACCGTCCCTGAGGGTGGTCAGGTTACCTTCACCTTCGGCAACCGGGTTCCGTTCTTGCCTGGCACCACTGTGACGATCACCACGACCTGCACCTTCAACGGCGAGACCTTTGCCGGACCGTCGACCACCACGACGGCGGACGCCAACGGCATCGCCACCGTGTCCTTGACCTTCACCCGGCCGGGTACGTGTGTCGTCACGGCAACCGGCCTCGGCCAAAACGGGCGGACGATCAGTTCGTCCGCAACCGTGACAACCACCGCCGGTGGCGGCGGTGGCGGCGGTGGTGGCGGTGGTGGCGGTACCAGTGGCGGCGGAACGTCAACCGGTGGCGGTACGAGCGCCGGCGGTGGCGGCGGTCTCGCCCAGACCGGTGGCAACAACACCCTGACCATCGCTGCGGTCGGTGGCGGCCTGCTCCTCGCCGGTGTTGGTGCGGTGGCAGTGGCGCGGCGGCGCGAACGCGGCAACGCCTGATCCACAGTTTTACTGAAGGACCGCCGGGAATCCCGGCGGTCCTTTAGTGTGAGAGCCAGTCTTCGGCGAAGGGGTGCCCCCACATGAATGACCGCAGAATCGGTCTTGCGCTACTTGCTGTGCTGATCGTGCTTGATGTTGTGCTGATCGGCCTGGCAATCCGGCCTGGGCCTGCGCCCGCCGCCGGCCTACCGAAACCCTTGCTGGATGCGGAGCCGACCACCTCCACGCCCGCCTTCACCCCGGTGCCGGCGCGACTGGTCACCTTCCGCAGTGGCGGCGGCGCCTTTGCCACCACCCCTGGTGCCTGCAACGGCCCGGTCGCACAGGCGCTGGACCTCCCGGCCGGTGGGGGCGCCGTGCCCGCGGCAAGTCCGGGGGCCGTGGTCGGTCGCCTCAGCACGAATCCTGACGGTTCGATTTCAGCCGTTGCCGGCGAGCCGAATTGCTCTGGGGCGCAGCAGTACAGCCAAGCTCAGCCGGGACCGTGGACCGCAAGTGGTGGTTCGGAGGGCCTGTACTTCGTCTTCCCAGGCGCTACTGATATCGCAACTCCGAGCGGAGCGCAGCCGGTCCCCTGCTCCGTGGTCTCCCTGGCGTCCACCGCCGCACGGGCGACGGTCTTGTGCGCCGATGGTCAATTGAAGTCGAACTCGGGTGGCAACGAGTGGGCGGTCGTCGGCAGCCTTCCAGCCGGCGTCGCGCTGGCACCAGGTCCGGAGTCGACTCTCTATGGCCTCCAAGCCGTGGACGGTTGCGACGGATTGAGGTTCGGCACGTCCACGGACGAGGGTCGGAACTGGACCGCTACCGGTTGCGTCCAAAATGCGACGGCCTCCGGTCCGGTGGGCGTCTCGGCGCTGTTCGATTCGGTGGTCGTCGTCGATGGCCAAGGCAGTGTCTTCCGCAGCGCCGACCGTGGGGCGTCGTTCACCAAGGGAGGCTGATGAGCCGTGCGCACGGCGTTGCGAGGCTTTGGTGAGGTCCTCATCACGCTGGGCGCGGTGCTGCTGCTCTTCGTCGCCTATGAGGTGTGGTGGACCACCCTCATCGCCAACCGCGCCGCCGAGCGCAACGTCGCCGAGATCCAACAGACGTGGGACGATCCCGACCCCCGGGCCATCGCTGCCCGCGCCGCCGATCCGCCGGAGGTCACCACCCAGCCCGCGATCGGCACACCCTTCGCGCTGATGACCATCCCGCGACTTGGCGAGAACATGAACAAGAAGCCGGTCCTGCAGGGGG
>JAUPKM010000673.1 GCA_030837445.1 Actinomycetota bacterium | reverse complement strand
GCCGGCGACGCGCTGCTCCGCAGTGGTGGTCTTCCCCACCGCGCGCGGGCCGTCGATGGCGATCGCCGGAACCTGTCCGAACAGCTCATCGAGTTCGTCGTCGATGATTCGCCTGGCGTACCGCATCGGTGAATCATACGATTAGCAGCATCTCAATCAGTCAATTAGCATGAGATGAATCAGTCAACGAGCAGCACGACTGTTGATCCGAACATCGGACGCACCAGCCCTGCAACACCGGGCACCGCGTCGCCCCACCGGGCTAGTTAGTGGCACGCGAATGGCACGAAATCCCTCATGCGATGCGACCGGAATACGGACCATGGGCGCAGATATGGCACGTGGGTGGCACGCCGACGACGACCAGATTGAACACAGCTGGCTTCGGGCACGCGCCCCTGACTCGCGGACGTCAGACCACCGGCTTCAGATCCTCGGTACCAGGATCCATCGCTTCCTTGCCGGCACGTCTTCAGTGCGGGTAGATGTGGTCCAGGAGCGGGGCGATCTCGTCGGCCGGCACGGCCTTGGAGTAGAGCCAGCCCTGGGCGGAGGGGCAGCCCATGGCGCGCAGGTGGGCGGCCTGCTCGGGCTGCTCGACGCCCTCAGCGGTGACGCAGATGCCTAGGGACTGGGCGAGGGCGATGATGCCGGCAACCAGGCGGTCGTCGTGTTCCGGCGCGGCGATGTCGGCGACAAAGGTGCGGTCGATCTTGAGGACGTCGACGGGGTAGGTGTTCAGGTAGGTCAGCGAGGCGTAGCCGGTGCCGAAGTCGTCGATCGCCAGGGCGATACCACGCTGATGGATGCCCCGGAGGTTGTTGCTGCTGGTGGCGGTCTCTCGCAGCAGGGTGGACTCGGTGATCTCGATGCACAGCAGGGCCGGATCCAGGCCACTGGCGGCCAGTGCCTCGTCGAGGCTTGGCAGCATCCCGATGTCGGCGAGCTGCACTGCGGCCGCATTGACGCGCACGGTCAGCGTTCGGTCCGGGAGAGCAGTGGCCCAGCTGGCGCCCTGTGCACAGGCCTGATTGAGCACCCATGCGCCGATGTCGATGATCAGGCCGGTCTCCTCGGCGACGTCGATGAACCGGTCGGCAGTCCACACCTCGCCGTCGGGGTGGCGCCAACGCAGGAGTGCCTCCACCGCGGTAATCGATCCGGTCGCCAGGTCGACCTCAGGCTGATACCACACCTCCAGCTGGCCTCGTTTCATGGCCTGGCGCAGGCCGGTCTCGATCGACAGGCGAGCCGTGACGGCGGTGCGCAGGTCATCGTTGAAGACCGACACCCGGTCGCGACCCTCGGACTTGGCGGCGTACATGGCCGTGTCAGCCTCACGGACGAGATCCTCAGCCACGGCGCCCGTCCCGGCGATGGCCACGCCGATGCTTGCTGTCGCGAACATCTCGGATTCGTTCAAGGAGAACGGATTCCGGAACGCGTCCACCAGGCGTTGGGCGGTCCGCACCGCCTCGTTGGCAGTCTCCAGTTCGCGCATTACTACGACGAACTCGTCTCCGCCGAGCCGGGCAACCAGGTCACCGGCGCGGACGATGCTCTTGATGCGAACGGCGGCTGCCACCAGCAGCGCATCACCGGTGCGGTGCCCCAGGGTGTCGTTGACGTTCTTGAAATGGTCCAGGTCCGCCATCAGGACCGCCGTGGAGCCTCCCGAGCGACGTCCTGCGCTGATCGCGCGCTTGATGTCGTCGAGCATCATGCTGCGGTTCGCGAGCCCGGTCAGGGGATCGTGGGTCGCCAGCCGCAGCAGTTCCTGCGAGGCGATCTTGGACTCGGTGATGTCGGCGGCCACGCCCTGGAGCCCGACGACGACACCAGCCGCGTCGCGCACGACCTCGCCGCGCGCCAGCATCCAGCCGTGCGTCCCGTCGGGCCGGACCATCTCCAACTCCAGCTCGTACGGCACCCCACTCTCCTGGGTCCGCGACAGCTCCTTGCTCAGGCGTTCCCAGCTCTCCGGGGTGAATAGCGCGGAGTGCGCCGTATAGTCCGGCGGCGGCTCGAGCGGATCCAGGCCCTGCATGAGGAAGAGCTCCTCGGACCAGGTGACGTGGTTAGACGCCAGATCCAGCGTCCAGCTGCCGACATGGGCGGCACGCTGCGCCTGGAGGAGCTGTGCCCGGCTGGCTTCGAGCCGAGCCTCAAACTGCTTCTGCTCGGTGACGTCACGGTTCGTGACGATCAGGTGGGTCACCGATCCGTCGGGTCCGACCTGCGGCAGGAGGTTCGCCTCGTACGACCCCTGCCGTGGGCCGTCCTGGATGACGTATTCGAAGGTTTCCGGCTTTGCCGTGGCGAGAACCAGGCCTGCGCTCGATAGCCAGTTGGGCGCATCGGCAAGGGGATGGCCCAGCTCCGTGAGGCTTCTGCCAAGCAACTCCGCCGATGATCGGCCCAGCCAATCGACCATCTGCTGGTTGGCGTAGTCCAGGAGCAGGCGCCGATCGAGCCGCACGATGCCCAGTCCGGCGTTGTCGAGCACGACGCGCAGCAGCGCCTCGCTCGCGGCCTCGGCGACCTCGGCAGCCATGCGTTCGCTGATGTCCTGGACGACGACGATGGTGGCCGCGTCATCGGCGGCGACGGGAAGGGGGCGCGACTCCAGCATGGCCCAGCGAGACGTGCCGTCGCTGCGGATGAGGTGGCGGACCGATGCCTGTTCGCCTTCCAGCCCCGGCGAGAGCAGGTCGGCGTGGCGTGGTGGCCGCTCGAGCTCGTCCGGGTGAGCAAAGGCGCGCAGCGGCATGTTGATGACGGTTGCCGGCTCGTATCCGAGGAGGTCGCAGAACGCCTGGTTGACCACCGTGACACGGGTCTCGCGGTCGAGGATGGCGACGGCGAAGAGGGTCGTGTCGAACGCGGCCTTGAACGTCGCGGCCTTCAGCGCGGCCTCGCTCTCGGCCTCGTGCTGGGTGGTGATGTCGACCATCGTGCCGACCACGAAGTCGCCGTCGTCGTCGTGGACGGCGCTGGCGGTCTCGCGGATCCAGCGGCGGGTGCCGTCGCGACCGTCGAGACGGTAGGTCAGGCTCCAGTGGCCCTTGTCGAGGGAACGGCCGGCGAGGACGAAGTCGCGATCCTCGTCGGCGATGCAGTTGTCGAGAGCGTCGACGTCGGCGATGAGTTCGGCGGAGGTCCAGCCCGTCATCTCCTGCACGCCGCCGCTGAGATACACCAGTTTCGTCATGGTGGTGTCGCGCTTCCAGACGACCTCGTCGAGGGCATCGGTGACCTGGGCGAACTCGGTCAGGGCGGCCTGCATCGCCTGGCGTAGGCGGACCAGCTCGGTGACGTCGGTCAGCGTGATGATGGCGCCCAGGCGGCGGCCGTCGGGCGCTTGGTACGGCAGGACCTGGGCGAGGTAGGACACTTCGGGTCCTGTGATCTCCAGGCTGCGACGCTCGCCGCCGCCCACGACGGCGTGCAGGGCCTGGTCCAGGCCGGGGATAGGGAGGGTGGTGGGGACCTCGAGCAGGGGCTGGCCCATGTCGCCGGCGACCAAGGCGAAGACGCGGACCGCCAGGGAGGAGAACCGGGTGACGCGCAGGTCCCGGTCGACCAGGATCATGCCCTGGCTCAGGGACGCCTGGATGTTCTCCAGGTCGGTGTTCAGCATCTCCAGCTCGTCGCCGCGCAGCCGGGACTGCTGGTTCAGGCTAGACAGCTCCTCGTTGGTAGCCTGCAGCTCCTCGTTCGACGTCTCGAGTTCCTCGTAGGAGGACTGGAGCTCCTCCGATGACGCCTGGAGCTCCTCCGCGGATGCCTGCAGCTCCTCGTTCGCGGTCTCCAGCTCGGCCAGGGAGCGCCGCATGCTCTCCTGTGAGTCACGTAGTTCCCGGTCGAGTCGCTCGATCTCCCGGTCATATGCGGCATCCCGCTCGGTGCCAGGAGGCTCGGAGTCCGGGGTCGTCTCCTGGGCGAGGAAGGACAGGACGGTCAGCGAGCGGTCGCCGGCCTGCAGCGGGCGCGCCTGCATGCGCACCCGCACACCCGCGGTGGGCAGGTCGATGAGCTGGCCGGTTAGCGGCTCACCGTCGGCGCGGGTCATCAGGAGCAGGCCTCGGGCCTCGGCCTGCAGATCGGGGTGGAGGATCGAGATGGCCGCAGCCGATGCCCGGCCTTCAGGGACCCGGCAGAAGGGGGACACGTCGCCGACGACCTCAACGAGGTCGCGGCTCTCGTCCATGACCAGGCATGGCGCAGCAAGGGAGCGGACCAGCGCCTCCAGCAGCCCGACGTGCTGCTCGGGGATGGTGTCGCGCACCACCATGATCGGCGCCAGGACGGGGGTGGGCCGGCGCTCGGGAGGCGGGCGCGTCCTGCCGGGAGTGAACGGCGTTGCCGCCCCGGCGCCTCGCACATAGATCCGGTGCGGCCCGTCGAGGGTCGCGAAGCCGGTCGAGGACGCGGGCACCAGTTCGGAGGTGCCCAGGAACAGCAGGCCGCCGGGGAGCAGCGCGTAGCTCAACAGCTCGGCGACGCGCTCCTGCAGGGGAGTGGTGAAGTAGATGAGAGTGTTGCGGCAGGACACCAGGTCCAGCCTGGGGAACGGCGGATCCTCGCCCACGTTGTGCCGCGCGAAGACCGTGCAGTCCCTCAGATCCTGGCACACCTCCGCCCCGTTCGGGCCCTCGACGAGGTAACGGGCTCGTCGATCCGGGGTGACCAGCTCGCATGCGCTCAGCGGGTACAGCCCGCGCCGGGCAACGGCGAGGCTGGTCTCGTCCAGGTCGGTCCCGAAGATCTTGACCCGTGCCGACAGCCCGACCGGATGGCCCAGCGCCTCGTCCAGCAGCATCCCGATCGAGTACACCTCCTCGCCGGTGGCGCAGCCCGGCACCCACACGCGCAACTGGTCCTCGGAGGCGCGATCCTGGACGTACTCCTGCAGGATGGTGCCTAGGGCGTCGAACGCATCGGGGTCGCGGAAGAACGACGTCACCGTCACCAGGATGTTCTGATACAGTGCCCGCGCTTCGTCGGGGTCGGCCACCAGCAGCGGGAGGTAGTCCTCGGCGTCATCGACCTGTCGCAACGCCATCCGCCGGTTCACCTGGCGGCGCAGGGTCGACTCCTTGTAGCGGGAGAAGTCGATCCCCGTGGCGCGCTGCAACTGCGTCACGATCCGCCGCAGCACGGGACCGGGCGCTGTCGGCAGTGCCTCTCCCGACCAGTCTGCGTCCGAGCCGTCCAGGCCCGCCAGGCGCGTCCCGATCTCGTGCGCGCCCAGGACCAGGTCGACACCCCCCAGCGCGATCGCGGCCCGCGGCATCGCATCGAACTTCGCCGATTCCGGTGACTGCGCGAACGTCAGCCCGCCGGCCGCCTTCAGCGCCCGTAGGCCATGCGCGCCATCCGACCCCGTCCCCGACAGGACTACACCCGCGCCCCGCGCACCCCACTGTTCCGCGATCGACCCCAGCAGCACGTCGATGCTCGGGCTCGGCCCGATAGGCGACCCCGGGGCGATTACCTCGAGCACGTTGGCCCGGACCAGCACGTCATGGTTCGGGGGACCGACGAAGATCACACCCGGCTCCAGCGCCGCACCGTCGACCGCCCCCACCACCGACAGGCCGGTCTCTCGGCCCAGCAGTTCCACCAGTAGGCTGCGGTGCTCCGGCGACAGGTGCTGCGCTACGACGAAGGCCGCTCGCCCGCCGGTGCCCAATGCCCCGACCAGGTCCTGCAGAGCCTCCAGGCCGCCGGCCGAGGACCCAATGCCGACAACGATGTCCGGCCCGGTTGGTCGGATGTCCGGCCCGGTTGGTCGCGATTCGTCAGGCAGCGTGGCGACGTCGTCCGATCCGCTGCCGGTCACGTCGATCCTCTCGCTGTGGAGCACCTTCTCCAACGGTAGCCCCCCGCCGATTCCCGATGCCTTGGGATCGAGGGAGCGGGTCACCAGGTAGAGGGTTTTCAGTGCCGATTGCTCGTTCGGGAAGTGGCCGCGGTGAACCACCCCGATGCTCCTATGGTTGTCAAGCCGCTGGGAGAATCTCGTCTGTTTGGGCGTTTGTGCTGGTGAGGGCTTTATAGACGTGTCGGGCGAGGTAGCGTTTGAGGCAGCGGAGAATGTCTT
>JAUPKM010000672.1 GCA_030837445.1 Actinomycetota bacterium | reverse complement strand
CGAGGTTGGCGACGCCACCACCGCCGCCACACCCTGCGGAGCAGTCGGTGTTGCCACCCGGGTGCTGACTGGCCCCCAGCCGACGCTATTGCGGGCTAGCGCAGCGAATAGGTAGCGGGTGCCAGCAGGGAGGCCAGTGAGGGTGCACGTCAGACCAGTCGTCGTCACGCAGGACCGTGCAATCGTATTGGTGCCAGGAACGTAGGCATACGCCGCGTACTTGGTGATCGGCGAACCACCGATGTCGGCCGGCGATGTCCACGACACCGCGGCCGAGGTTGGCGACGCCACCACCGCCGCCACACCCTGCGGAGCAGTCGGTGCGGTCGTGGGTGGCAAGGGGGTGATGGCGATGGACCCGGTCAGCGATGCCTCCTGGGCATAGGTCGTACTCACCCCTGCGGAGAAGCTCGAACCGCCGCCGCCCCCACCGAAAGAGCCGGGCACGAAGCTTGGTGACAAGATGGTGGAGGTGGATCCTCCGCCGCCTCCGCCGAAGTAACCGCCGCCTCCACCACCACCGGGCCCGTTCTCACTGCAAGTTGCACCCACGCCACCCGTCGCGCCAGAACCCGCCGCTCCACCGCCGGCATTCGAGGGGCCCCCGGCAGCAAGCTGCGTCCCCCCTTTACCACCAACCTCCGGAAGGGGATTCCCGAACCCGTTTGCACCGTTGGGCATGCCCCCGGAGCCTCCGGAGGCACCCACTGTCTGGCCACCTCCCGCCCCACCGGCGACGACGACTCTATTGACGAGTGCCGCACCTCCTCGACGAACGTCAGAGGCCCCGCCACCACCCCCAGAATATGTGTGGTACCCAAAAGTCGTACACCGCCGACCTCCGCCGCCACCGTTGAATCCACCGCCACCTGGTGAAGTACTTGCCGATGTACTGCCAGTGCCACCAACAAGGACTGTCAGCGTCTCACCGGGCGTAACGGTTAGGACCGTTGTTACCTTCGCCCCATGATTGGCCATCATGCCCAAACTGGGGTCATCGATCCCGGACCCATTCTGCGCGAAGTACGTGTACGAACCCGCGCCACTCGCCACAACCTGCACCGTCGTAACGCCAGCGGGAACAACAAACGACTGCACGCCACCGGTGAAGCTGAAAGTCGTCGTCGTTGAGGCCTGGACGACTCCAGCGTCCAGGCCCACGAGCAGCGGCGCCGCAACGAGGGTGGCGAGAGCGCCTCGGGAAACGCGGCCAATTAATTTGACAGAAGACATTGCCACAGAGTAAGGGCTGTGCTGGCAGATGTCACGCTAGCGAAGTGCGGACGCCACCTGCTGGAAGCTAGTGTCAAATCCTGTGGATTGGCATTTCGCCCGGCCTGATCCTGACCGTGATTCCTCGCGTTTTCGACTAGTTTCCCGGCTTGAAACAGTGCGCTGCGGTGCCCCATTACTTCCGATACGACGCCTAAACTGACCTACTCCGTTGAACAGTCGGTGGGTGCGGTGGGCTGGGCGGCACACTCGGCGGGATGGGCTGGTTCGGCCGTGAGTGTCTGCCTGCGCTGTGTCCGGTTTTCGGTCGCTGATGGCAAGCTTAGCTTCGATGTAGGCGTCAGACTCATGCCCGGCCTCATCGACGTGCTTGTCATTGACCCGCGAAGGGGTGACAGGCACCGCATCTACGTCGGCGGGTGATCTCCTGGGAATGGCCCGAACCAGCGCAACAGCACCGGTCGTTGAGCAGAGTTCCTGTGCTCAAGCTCCGTCGAAAGCGCGTCCTTCAGGTCACCGCGCGAAGGACCCCTCGGTGGGCTATCGGCTTTGAGCAAGCACGCTATGAAATGACAACTGCGAACGACGCCGGGGTATGCCAAGATGCTCCAGCGGATCCGTTTGGGTCTACAAGGCGCGACCCACCATCTGGAGGAGTTGAACGCGATGAGTACGAGGAGTCCTTGGGAGAAGCCCGTTATGGTCCCATTGAGTTCCGGTGCCCACAACGCCGCAGCGGGCGGGGCCAACACCTCGGACGGACCCTCTGCGAGTCAAAGTTAGGAGAATGAACGGACCCGTGGAAGGTTCCTGCCCTCGTGACGTTAAGGAAGACGCCTTCCGAAATAGGTGTCGCCGACAACCGCCTCGCAATTGCGAGCCAGAGCAGCCCCCGTTCTCTCCACCCTGTTAAAGGGTGCTGAAACCGGCGCCACTTCCTGCGGCTTGGGTTCCAGCCGACGTCGCAAACAACTAGTGGGTTGTTGAGGCCAGCAGCGTGGCGCACATGTCGGCCGGGTCTTGTCGTTGAGGACGAGGCGAGGACGGTTGGTCAGTTCTGCTTCGGCGGCGAGTAGGTGTTCTGGCGGGTACACCGACAGGTCGGTGCCCGGTCTGGGATCGGTCCGCAGGGGTCGAACGGGCGCTCGTGCAAGGACCGCATCGGCTGATCGAGGCGGCGACGACACCACGCAACACGTTGCTGAGCACTGCGATGATCGTGCCCCCGTGCGCGGCGGTGAGCGCCTGACGCACCGCCCGCCGGTGCACCCTGTACTTGATCGACAACTCACGAATCGACAGGCCACCATGACGACGGTCCCGTCGAATATCCTCGAACAGCTCCACTCTTGATCTCACTTTCACCCAGCACCCTTCCCTGATGTCTTTGGACGGACACCACGAAAGGTAGGGACTAGAAGGTCAAGGGTGG
>JAUPKM010000671.1 GCA_030837445.1 Actinomycetota bacterium | reverse complement strand
GTTGCCTCCTTCATCCGAGTCCTTTGGCGAGAACTCACTGAGGATCACGCGATGGCCGTCTCACGTCACGGCGCCACGCCCACAAGCAGCAGCCCCTTACACCACTTCCCGGGACTCAACTCCTGCCCCTCACCCGTTGGCTAGGCTCAACGGCAGGTTCCACGCCTGTAGGGAGGCGTCGAGTGCAATCGCAGGAAGTGGGCGCTTGCTCGTGCGCGTACGAAGGTCAAGAGGCCCACGAGAGATCGAAGAGGGTCTTCTGGGCACTTGGCACTTGGCACTTGGGACGACATCCCGATTACTTGTGAGGACGTCGGGCCTCACCTCGGAACTAGGACGAGATTGAAGGCGTCACGTGGCTCGCACACGCGGGGGAAGGTTCCGCACGCGACCCGCACGATGAACTGGACATGGAGCCTGTCGAAATCAACCTGTGGATGCTGCGCGGTGACCTGTACGTGATCACCACCGACGACCCCAACGACCTCGCATCACATCTGGCGATTCGCGGCTCAGTGATTGACGCGCTCGGCACCTGGTACGGCGCGGTGAATCGAAGTCTTCCCGGTGACTGGGGCAACTGGGACAGAGCACTGGCAGCCAGTCTGATGGGCTTGCTCGCCGAGATCCCCCCTGCGCCCACAGGATGGTGGCCGACGGTCGTATTCGACCGCGATGATCCTCCGCATCCGGCCTACCAACTGCGGGACTATCAAGCTTCGCAATTCGCCATCGGATGCCGATTGAACGATCCCGACATCACAACTATTGCCCGTGACATGGTCCCGGCCGCGATTGCGTGGGCCGAGAACGTTCGTGCGGGAGGATTCGAAGCGGATCACTGGCGCAAGCGCGTGGCGCTCTGACACACCGCGCTTGCGGCTCCCTAACGACCTTCCACAGAGGGACTGCCGACTGGAGATTCGATCGTCGGAGAGCAAGGACAGAGGAGCGCTACCGATCACGGGCCGAAACGCATCGCTCTCAGGTTCGTCCGCCCAGAATGCTCGCCTTCTTCGCCTGGTACTCGTCTTCTGTGATCAGGCCGTCATCGCGCAGCGCCGCGTACTTCCGGAGGTCATCGGCCGGGTGCGGCATGTACGTGGATTCGGAAGGAAGGCTCGCAGGTCGCGTCGTGGGCGCGGATTGTGTTTCGTCGAACCGACTACCGGACTGATACGCGGAGACGAGTTGTCTCGGCATGGCGGCGAGTTTGTCGCCGTCGTTTCCCAGCAAGAAGAGTGCGTTGGGAGCCTCCCAGACCGACGTCGGACCCTTGTCCTGGTTTCCGAAGCGGGTCACGATCTGTGCACCCCGCGATTGGATCAGAATGGCGGCTGAGCCCACGCCCCGGCGGAACTCAATACCCGTGATGTGACTGAACTCCCACGAGTTGACTTGGCTGCCAAAGAAGGCGCCACTCGTTACGCCCCACCTGCAAATCAGAACTCGATGCGCGGTGGCGATGATTGCAGAACTGAGGCCGCGAGCCCCCGCCAAGATGCGCTCGTTCGGGGCAATCGCCGGTTCCAACAATTTGCGAGCCTTCTTGTCCAGAGGCGCCAGTTCTCTTCGCAACTCGCTCCCCCCCGAACATCTCAAGAGTCGGTAGCCATGCTTGGGCGGCTTGCAGTGAGGTCAGGCTACCGATGAAATTGAGCCAATCCCACCTCAGTGACTTCTGACGTCGGTCAGGCCGCTGACTAGGACCGCTCACGTGGCGATCTCGTCATGTAGTCCCAGGGACCGACGTGCCGACAACGGGCAACGGGCAAGTCACGAACAGTCGGACTGGGTATCCCCCGCACAGAGCGCTTGCGTCAGGCCGACGGTGGCGATCACCCTGTGGCATTGGGTGGATCTCACGCTGGCCCGCCCTCTCCCCGCTGTCGGGCAGCGCTGTGATGCGGTCCAAGCCCAGAGGTCAAGTAGCTGTCAGGCCGAAGGTGTGTCGTGGGTTCGAGGGCTGCTGCGACCGCGCACCTGTCCATAGTTCGGGCTCGATCGTGAGGAGATGCGGCGCTGGAGGCTGCCTGTCAATCTGGAGACCAGAGGCGGTCACGGCGGCCGCTGTGCTCCAGCGATCTTCTAGGACCGCCGTCAATCGCGTGAAAGCAGCCTGCTCAAGGAGCCCCTGGGAGCCACGTGAAGCCCCAGGACCGACACGGGATGCAGGTATTGCATTCGACTACTGACGGTTCCCCAAGAGGGCTGCGTCAAGTGCCTTGGAGTAAGAGTCGCCGCAGGTCGATCGAAGGTCGTTGGTGGCCGCTGTGAGTGCTGTGCATGCCTGCGCCAGCGCGTCTGACTGGTCGACACCCGCGCAGGGCGCTCCGGCGCCCCCCGACAACTGAGACGCCTGTGCGCGGAGATCAATTGCCATGTTGATGTTCGTCTTGCAGGCTCCCGAGAATCCGCCGCTGCATGCCGTCAACGAAAGCCCGAGCGTGGTCGCGGTCGCGGCGACAAGAACCGCCTTCACGTTCACGGTTCCCCCTGTCGATGCGGTCTTCAGGTCGCTCGTTGGCAGAACTTGCTCTCGCGCGCTGCCATCGAACACCACGTGTAGTGCCCACCAACAAGGGTAGCGCCCTGCACTTGCGGGCTATTTCCCACCGCACGCGGTTTGCCACCACCAGTCGAGGACTCCGCGCCACTCCGCCTCCGTGCCCCCGACACTGCCAGCGGCGAATTGCGCCATCACGGTGAAGTACTGACCATCGTCGACATCGCCCACGATGTCGCGAGTCTCCCCGCAACTCAGTCCATCGAGTTCGCTCTGCACGCGCTCGGCGCTGAGACCGGCGACTGCGGGCGGCACGTTCGCCGCGACGGACTGAGAGGTCTCGCTCGAGGCGCCCCCGCCGCACGCAACAAGCCCGAGCATCGCGAGGGCGACCAACCCTGATGAAAGCATCGCCCTTGACTTCAACTCTGTTCCCCCGTCTGTGAAGTTCTAGTTCGGGACGTTACCAAGAACGTGGGTCGCGATGAGCCAAACTCGTCCAACTGTTAGGTGTGTTCACCGCAGCGGGTGGTAGCGATGCTTGTCGACGAGTGACGCATCCACTCGGCAGGGTGCCTGATCCTGAAGGACATGAGCCTCTGGCGACGGTTCCACCGGACTGGTGGTCGTGGGCAAGCGTGCGATCGCTCACACGTTGCGACGCCATCTCACGGCAGTTTCCTGTCCGTTTCGCCGTAAGGGATCCCACGACCGCCTATGCGTCGCTGCCACGCCCTAGCCTGAGACAGGAGCGCGACACGGGAGCGGCGATGAGCAGACGAAACCTGGCGGCGGTGATCGCGGTCCTGGTCGTATTCGTGCTCACCGGATGTGGGGCCGGCTCAACCGGAGGGCCAGTTGCCCCCAGCGCCCCCGCGGCTGGTGCTCAGACGGTGACGCCGCAGGACGCCCCGAGCGCTCCCGCTCAGGTGGGAAGCGACGGCCAGCTCATCGCGATCCAGTCCGACAACGTCCAGGCGGCGGGCTATGACGACGTGACGGGAACGATGACGGTGCTGTTCGACTCCGGGGGCTTGTACGAGTACTACGACGTGCCCCCCGCTCTGTGGGAGGACTTTGTGGCCGCTCAGCCGCACCCGTGGAGTGCCGTCGGGAACCCCCGTCTGGTGCGGGGTGGGGTCGCCTATCTGCGGATCGGCTGATCAGGCAGCAGGGACCGGTGCGTTGCTTGCCGCGTCTGCGGATCAGTTGGATCACAATGGCGATGACACCGCCCAACACGCACACGGCCAGTCCGATCCACAGGATCACGTACGCCTCGAGAGGCACCCCGAACAACGCACTCCTCCCGCCGTTGTGCTGCCGTGATCAGGCTCGTGAGTGGTGACTTCCGATCTGGGCCTCATATGGCTGCCTGATCAGTCTCTGAAGTGCGCAAGGTCATCCACCCACCGGTAGAACGATGTGGAGGAGTGTCCCCAGGAGTTGAGCAGCAGGCTCACAGTCCGCTTCAACGGGTGAGGGGAGGCGAGGATGGCCTCGTTACGTTGAATGAGCCGGCGGCCTTCCGCTTCGGTGGGGGTCCGGTTGGACTTGGCGGGATTGCATGGGGCACAGGCGACGACGAGGTTCCACACTCCGTTGAGGTCAGGGCCACGCCATGCCCCAGTCGTCATCAGGGAGTAGGGATAGACGTGGTCGACATGGACGTCGACTAGGAGACCGTCCAGGGGCGTGCGGCAGTAGAAGCAGCGGCCGTACTGGAAACCGATGGGGGCGGGCCGTGTCTGAGCGACAGGCGCCCGCCGGACGAGGTCCAGTACCAATTCGCTGTCGTCGGAGACAAGCAGACCCGATCGAACCAGCGAGCTGCCGATGTCGGCATCGAAGGCGCTCTCCACCAGCGCCCAGCGGGTTACCAGTTCCTGCTGGAGGACCGGCATGTACGGGCTCTGAGCAACTTGCCGTAGATCGGGAGTGAAGCGCACGAGGCTGCCGGCTGATCGGTCAGGCATCTCGTAGAAGGGCCGAGGAACGCCATCAGTGCCACGGAGGTTGTGGAACTTAGACATGACCATGCCCGGCATCGACCGGACGGTGGCCGCCATCAGCCGCTCAGTCGCTGCGCCGGCAGTCAGCGTGTCGTCCGCTTCCTGGGCGACGATGGACAGGTAGTCCGCCTCACCAAGGCTCCCGGCTCGCGGAGCCTGCGGGTACTGCTGAGAGTGCTGGGCGATAGCCAGCGAGTAGGGAACAGCGATCTCGGCCAGCGTCGCGCTGTCCCGTCCCTCGGCGGCCAGGGCCAGGAGCGCATGGCCGAGGGCGAACTTGTAGGTCCGAGTGTTGGCCCCCATGAGGATCGCCATGCGCCACGATGAGAACGCCGTGGGCTCGGTCCGGTAGAACTGCACGTGGCCTGTGTGCCGAAAGGAAGTGACCGATGGGCAAGCTCGTCAGGGACCGCATCCCGGAGATTATCAGGGCGTTCGTTGAGGAACCCGTCGTCCGCGAGCTGGATGGCGAGCACTTCCGCACGGCGCTGCAGGCAAAGCTCGTCGAGGAGGCGGAGGAGGCCCGCTCCAGCGATGACGCTCATCTCCTGGAGGAGCTCGCTGACGTGTACGAGGTCGTCATCGCCACCCTGGAGCTCAACGGCTGGACCGAAACGGACCTAACCGCGACCGCAGCACGGAAGGCCGACGAACGGGGCGGCTTCCGCGCGCGGATCTGGCTGGAGTGACGTGCTCGAACTCCTGGACACGAGCTGGACTGCCTGGCGTCCGCTCTCATCACGCGAGGATCGGCTGTCGGCCCCGAAGGGCGGAGGCTTGTACCGCGTTCGCGCGATCAGGTCGGAGCCACTTGCCATCGCACTTGTATTTTGCAAGTATGTGCGCATGAGCCTCTTCATCACCTGCCCCGTCCCCAGCGTCGAGCGCGCGACCGCCTTCTACTCCGCCCTCGGCTGGACCCTCAATCCCGAGATGTCGGATCACAACGTCTCCTGTTTCGCGATCGCGCCCGAGCAGTACCTCATGCTCGGAAGCCGGGAGATGTACGCCAGCGTCGGCGCCTCCGAGGAGCTGATCGGCGGACCCGACACCCCGTCGAAGGTCACCGTCTCCTTCGACCTCCCCAGCCGCGAGGCCGTCGATGAGGTCGTCGAGCGCGCCGGCGCTGCGGGCGGGCGCATCGGCGACACCGACGACTACCCCTTCATGTACCAGCGTCAGTTCGACGATCCCGACGGCTACCACTACTCGCCGTTCTGGATGAAGGCGGACGCCGACCCGACCACGTGAGCGGCCTCGCTGCGGCCCTCGACATCGTCGGAGCACGGTGGGCTCTCCTCATCGTGGAGCGCCTTCTCGACGGACCGCAGCGTTACGGCGACCTGCAGCGCGACCTGGGAGCACCGACGAACATTCTCGCCACCCGCCTGCGCGAACTCGAGACGGCTGGCGTTCTCCGCCGACTGCCCCTGCGCCACAACACCCGGGCCTACGCGCTGACCGATCGTGGGCTTGCCCTGCACGAGGCCATCGTCGCGCTGGGCCGATGGGGCGCCGAGGAGGGGGCGGCACGGTGACCGCGCGCAGCCGGCCCCGAAAACGCCTGCGCCGGGGCGGCCAGGGCCAGGACAAGCGCCCCCGTCGCGACTATCGCTGCGACGGCCTGACGATGACATGTCCGGCTCATGGTCCACGGTCCCTGGCTGAGTACGAAAGCAGTCCTCGTGAAGGGGTTCAGCGTAGGGACAGGGGCGTGCCCGCACAACCACGGGTCGAACACCTCCACCGGCGTGACCGACGCCAGCCACCACGAGGCTGTCGAAGGCCACATGCGGATGCGGCAGACGTGGTACCGGCCACCGGTGCCTAGGTTGGTCGACACGACGTAGCCTGTCGCCCCGTCGAACCTGGCGGTCCCTCCCAGGACCGGTCGGAACACTGCTGACAGCAGTGTTCCGCTGTAACCGGGTGTCGACCCACGCCTCCCCGTGAGGAACGGCCATGTCGACGGACACCGGCGGACGCGCGCAGTGAACCCTGTCGGTTGGGGGTTCGAGTGCCTCTGGGCGCACTGCTCCTCACGAATGGTGCTGATTTCGGGACGGTAGCGAGGCTACTGGCGCAGTTCGTTTGGGTCTCCCTCCGTGCCACATTGGGAGCCATCACCCTATGAGCGATGCCGTCGATCACGTTGGCGGCGTTGCCGTCAATGGCGCGTTTGCGACGGTTCGCTCAAAGCATCGACCAGGAGGGTCCGGCGCATGGAGCTGGAACCGAAGCAGGAGACTCCCATCGCTTGGGCTCTGCCGCCTAGGCAACGCTCGCGGTTTCGGTGCCGCTACAGCACGCAGCCGACCGAGGTTATGACGTCCCGGACGCCAACCTCGGCTATCTGGTCATCGGCCCATGCGCGGGACAACCGAGAGCAAAGACCAAGGGCCGCCATGAAGATGC
>JAUPKM010000670.1 GCA_030837445.1 Actinomycetota bacterium | reverse complement strand
CCCCATCGGGCCGATGTTGGTGGCCGAAAGGTACTCGCGAGGTCCGTAGGCCTGCCAATGCTGGGCGGCGAAGGCCCGATGGGCCCCGGAGTCGACGACCGCGACCGTCTCGCGGGGGAAGGCTGCGCGCGCTTGGGCAATGACGTGCGCGGGATGCAGCGGGATGCCGGTGGAGCCGCGGCTGGGTACGTCGTACTCCCGGGTGCCGGCGGACTGGACCCGCTCGAGCAGCGACTTGCGCCGCGATCGGCCCGATTCCAAGCCTCGCGCGACATCTCCTTCGGCCTCGGCCAGCGCGCGCAGGAAGGGCGCCGGTGCGCCGATGACCGCCTCAGCGTCCTGCCAGGTTCGGGTCAACACGCTGGCATCTTCATCCACGTGGATCAAGGCCCCCGACGGCAGCATTTTTCGGTCCCACTGCATGGTGTCTCGTTGCGAAAGAGCCGAACCAATGACGATCAGAATCTCCAACTCGGGACCCATGATCAGGTCCGTCGCCCACCTCGAACCGCCGTAGCCAAACACGCCCAGACTCATAGGGTGATCCTCGGGGAGGATGCCTTTGGCCCCGAGCGTGGTCGCGACGGGGATATGCCACTTGCTGGCGACGTCGGCAAGATCGGTTTCGCTATTGCGGCGGAGTCCGGACCCGGCCAAAATCGCGATCGTGCGGCCGGTGGAGCCCAACGGTCGACAGCACCCGATCCATGGCGTTCGCGTCAAGGAATTCCGGCGAGCGCAACTCCTGCGGGAGCGGGGTCCAGCGACTTGCAACGTTCGCCTGTTGGATATTCAAAGGGATGGAGAGGTGGGCCGGCGACCGACTGCTGACGGCGGTCAGGAGGGCCGACCGCAGGTGCAGTGCAAGGGTTGCCGGTGATTCCACTCGCGCGGAATAGCTACAGATTCCACTCATCACCGCCGTGTCGTCCAGCGGCGGCGAAGAGGCGCTTTGAAAGCCTCCACGACCTTCCCACGCCACCGGTACTTCGCCGCTCAGCGCCAGCAGTGGGACGCGATCTGCCGCGGCTGAGGCCAGGGCCGTCGCCATGTTAAGGATGCCTGGGCCGCCGATCCCGAAGGCGACACCGAACCCGCCCGTCGCCAGGGCGTAGCCATTCGCCATGTAGGCAGCGCCGCCTTCGAAGCCTGAGACCAACGTGGCCAACCCGGAGGTCCGCACCATCGGCGCCATGAACGGGTCGTTGTGACCTCCCGGGACCATGAAGACATCGTGGACTCCCTCGGCCTGCAGTGCGGAGATCACGAATTCCGCCCCGGCGACCGGGGCCCCGATCGACTTGTCGATAGCGGACACGGGTTCCACCTTGCCTTGTCTCTCGGTCCGTGACGAGCCAGAGGATGGGCGGTCCGCAAACCGGACACTGTGGTCGGACCACCAGGCCTGACACGACACCCAAGCTGAGCATGGCTCCGGCAGGCAACGTCACCCGACTGGGCGAGTCTGCCCCCGCCGGGGAGCGGGGATAATAGGAGTGCCGGTGATGCATGGCGCTGGCGCTGTCGGAGCCCTGAAGGGTCGTGGGCACCATGAGGATCAGAATTCACCGAAATCGCGGCAGTCGGAGCGTCAGGCCAGAGGAGGTCTGGGCTCATGGCAACGCCTGGCTGCTGCAGTCGGACGGCCGCTGGCACCCCTGCCTGGGTGGTCCGCAGAGGCGGTCGCGGTCACTGCTGGAACTGCAGGACGAACGTGACTTCCGCTGGATCATGCACGACGGTCAGTTGGTGTAGTGGGGGTCCGAGCCTTGTTGAGCCCGGGTCTGGGGTCCGCTTCTGAGCCCGCTTCCGGTGACTTGGCATGTCAGGTGTCATCGCAGCAGCAGGTAGGCGATGACACACACGCTGACGACGGAGACCAGGAAGAGCGGCACCCCGAACCGGACGAAGGACTTGTTCGAATAACCGCCCGGCCCCAGCACCATCAGATTCGATTGGTGGCTGAAGGGATTCAGGAAAGTGAACGAGATGCAGGTCGCTACCAGGGCCAGCAGCATCACCGGCGAGAGACTCAACTCGGCCGCGATAGCGATTGCCACCGGGGTGAGAATCGAGGCCGCGGCGGCGTTGGTCGTGATGTTCGTGAGAATCGCGGTGAATACCGCAATCACGATGATCACCAGCGGCAGGCTTCCGCCACCCAGATACGAGACGGCTTCGGCGATTTTCCCGGCCAGGCCGCTGCTGACCACGATTGCCCCAAGACCGACCGAGCCGGCAAGGATGAACAGCACGTTCCAGTCGAGGGCGCGGACTGCCTGCCTCGGAGTCAGCACCTGGGCCACGACCATCAGTAGGGCGCCGCTGAACGCGACCACTTCCACTGGGGCCAGTCCGAAGCCGGCGGCGACAACGACCGCCAACAGGATCAGCAGCGCCATCCGGGTCTTGGCGGGCTGGGGGACCTTGCCAGCGGCGTTCTGCCAGAGCGAGACCGACGGGTTGTCCGCGAGGGCGCCCGGATTCTCCGCTGTGACGTAGCAGGTTTGTCCCGCTCGGGCGGGGGTGTCGCGAAGCGGGCGATCGGTGCGAGCGGCGATAACGGTCAGGTCTCCGTCGGCGGCGAGTTCGCGGACCGTCCCGTGGTAGCCGTTGGAGACCGAAGCTGCGTATAGGCGGTTGGCTGAGAGGCCGAATCGAGGGCTTCCCCAGAGCGCGGTGACACCGTCCTTGGTGGTCGCGAAGACCATCGTGTCGCCGGCCTCGATCGGAGTGGCCGGACTCATGTTCTCCCCATGCCGGCGGACGGTGACAAGCTCGTACTCCTGCGTGCTCTCGATCCCCAGCGTCGCCGCGTCGCGCCCGATTGCATTTGCCCCCGGTTCAACTCTGATCTCAGCGCGCCAACGCTTCGTGGCCGGTTCGATGTCGGCACCAGCTTTGAACATCCTCGGGGCCGTCACTAGCAGGACCAGCCAGCCGATTAGACACACAGGCAATGCGATGGGTGCGAACGAGAACAGTCCGATCCCGACCCCGGCTGAGGATGCGATCCCGGCGATCAACAGATTAGAACTCGTCCCGATGAGGGTGACGGAGCCAGCCAGGGTCGTGGCGTGGGCGATTGGCAGCAGTACCTGCCGGGTGGGTATTCCACGAGTCTGTTGCAGTTCCTGGGAGGCAGGGATCAGCATCGCCACGATAGGTGTGGTGTTGATGGTGGCGGACAGAACGCCGACTGGCGCGATGAGCCGGCGCAGTGCCTGTTGGGCAGTAGTGACACTCGAGAGTAGGCGCCAGGTGATTCGAGAAACGACCCCGGTGAAGATGACTCCCTGGGCGATCACCAACATTCCGGCCACGGTGATGACGCCGCCGTTGCTGAGGCCGGAGAAGAGTTCGTCGACGGGCGCCACGCCGGTCAGTGCGGCAATCGCTATCGCGCATCCGAGTGCCAGCACAGGTGGCACCCTGCCGGAGGCCATCGCCACAAGCGTGGCAATCACGAGCACCGCGGCAAAGATCATCATCGGGTGCCCACAGGTGCCGCCGCTGAGCCCGCCTGATCACTGTCCACGGTGCCTCCCTCGTCCGGTTCCGTCCCTCCGGATGACCCGTCGGAGAGTCGTCGAGTCTGCACCCTAGTCCGCCAAGTGCTTACTGCGTCGGGTCGAATGCTTTCTGTCATCACACCTCTCGGGCGGAACCGTCGAACGCCCAACGGTGCGGGAGTAATCACCGTGAGGGGTGATATTCGCGGGCGACTGCTCTAGCCTGAGGTCAGGCAGGGCGCCGGGAGAGTCGGGGTGGACGTCGTGGTCGGTGATCCTGCGTCGGTCGGGTCGTCGTCGGCGCAGCTGCCAGCACCGCCGGCGCCGGGTGCCCCCAGCGAGACCGAGAATGCGCCTGTCCGCGCCGAGCGGGCCAGGATTCCCGCGGGCGTCCGGGTGTTGGAGGCGGCGGCCGTGCTGGCCTTCGTTGCCTACTGTCTGTGGCTGCTGTTGGCGCCCGGCCCTCACCTCGCACGAGACCTGTTCCTTTACACGTCGCTTGAGCTCCTGGTGTTGGGTCTGCTCGGCTACCGCGTCGTCCGCGCCGAACGTGATCGCGGAGCCTGGCTGCTATTGGCCCTCGGGCTGACGGCCTGGTTGGTCGCCGACGTCATGTACACGCTGGTGATCTCCAACCAGGATCCGGCGCCCTTCCCGTCCATGACGGACTGGATTTACCTGTTGTTCTACGGGCTGACCTACGTCTCGCTGATCCTGCTACTGATCAGACAGGCGCCGCGGCCGGGGCTGCGGGTGTGGCTGGACGGGGCGATCGTCGCGCTGGCAGCGGGCGCTTACGCCTGGCTCGCAGTGCCGTCGATCATGGCGAGCCTCGACGGCAGCACCCCCGCGGCGGTATTCATGAGCGTCGCCAATCCGGTCAGCGACGTGCTGCTGCTGTGTCTGCTGGTCGGAATTCTGGGTGTGATCGGGTGGCGTGCCGATACGATGTGGTGGTTCCTGATCGGGGCCGTAATCCTGCTCTGGGTCGTGGACATGGCCTACCTGTTGAGCATCCTGGACGAGCAGTACGCGATCGGGTCGGCGCTGGACGCGGGCTGGCTCGCGGT
>JAUPKM010000101.1 GCA_030837445.1 Actinomycetota bacterium | reverse complement strand
GGCTCACCCCGGGAACTTCGGTTGACCATCAACTAATATTCCAGCATCACTTCGTGATTATGTGATCGACGCCTGGCGTTTCCTGTAGTGGCAGGCTCGGACGACGGCTTGGTGGCGACGTCTCAACGAGCGGTCCGGTTCCGTTCGCTGCCACGAACACTCGTCAGCGGATCACACTACTGTTCGAAACGTGGGTACATGGGATTCAGGTCCGTTCGACAACGATGCCGCCTCCGACTGGGCGAGCGATCTACAAGATGCTTCCCCCGAGAATCGGGCGGCCGTGGTCCGGTCCGCGCTCACGCTCGAAGAGGGCTACCTGGACGTCGATGACGGCCAAGCGGCCGTCGCGGCGGTGGCGGTGGTGGCCGTCATCTCAGGCACCGCCGTGCAGCCAGCCGATTGGCCGGACTTCCTCGCAGGCAGCGACACACTCCACCTGCCCGACGACCTCAGAGACATGGCGGTGACAGCACTGGATCGCGTCACGGACGAGGACAGCGAGCTCCACGGTCTCTGGACGGACAGCGGGTCCAACGACGACTGGGACGCGCAGATCGTCAAGGCGCTGGCCGTCGTCCACCACGGCAGCCCGGTTGCACGACGCCGCCGGTCCCGCCTGGCCCGGCCGTCGCGAGGAGGTGCTCGCAGCGCTGGGGGCCACCCCGGCCGACGGCCGACGATGACGAACTGGACGGCTACGCGCGGTTGCGGAACGGCGCGTAGTCGTGTGGGGCGTCGAGGCAGGAGACGGATTCAGCCGAGCCGATGATCCGGTTCAGCCGTTCAGCCAGTTCGTCCGGGTCGGGTTGCAGACGCTCGCAGAGTTGGAGGTGGACCGCGCGTACCCGTGCCCCCATCTCCTCGGGCACGCCCTCATAGTGCTCCCAGTCGTCGAACAGGTGAGCGGCCAATCCATCCCACAAGGTGGCGGCATGTTCGACCAGGAGCAGCGCCGACATCGACGCCGATCGCTCTGAGATGATCTCCAGTTCGCTGATGATGGCCTCACCAGCTGTCACGACATCGGGCATCTGCCACCATCCAGTGGTGGCCTCGGTGGCGATCGCGTTCAGGGTTTGCCGCAACTGGTCCGCCTCGGGTCTGGCGAGGGGGCCCAGTTGCCCGGCCTCGACCAGAAGCCGGGTCCGCAGCCGCCGGTCGGTCGAGGCGTGGGTGGCCACCAGCATGGTCAGCCGACGGCGAGACAACCGGTCGGCGGCCTCGACCAACTCCCGCACCTCAGGCTCGACCGCCTCCGAGGGCGGGGTTGCGCCCGAGGACCAGGTGAACCCGCTGCGCAGCGCTGCGAGCGTCACGGCCACGGCATGGGCACACAGATCGTCGCGGCCAGCGTCGCAGTCACACTCTGTGTCCAGGCCGCCGTGAACGATCCCGACCCAGACCTCCACGGGGTGTCCCTGTCCGACCTGGACGATGGCTGTAGCACCACCGGTCGCGTCTGCGAAGGACCCGACGGCGCCGCCAGCGAGCAATCGCTCGGCGGCGGCGAACACCTCCGCATCGACCGCACCGGCCAGCATGTCCTCGTTGAAGTGCACCACCATCAGGACATCTAAGCGCATTCGTCCGTGTCCGTGGCCCCCGTCGTTGCCCTGCCGCAGCCGAGCCGGGGCCCCCGCTTCAAGCGTGTCGGGGACCGGCCCCCGAGGACGGACCGGTCCACCGGCCCCCGAGGGTGGATCGGTCCATCCTCGGGGGCCGGTCCCCGAGGGGCACCAGACCCGGTCGGCGTCGCAATACCGCTCGTGCATGGAACGGTAGGTTGAACTACCAGGTGCGCACGGTCGAAAGCCTTTCAGACCGCGGCCGGTGCGACCGCTGGCCGGACGATCCGGCTCTGGGCCCCACGTGTGAAGACGGTGACGGCTCGGTGACGAACCGATTCGGTGGGATCTGCTCAGCTCGGCCTGCGGCTGCTGCCGGCGCGCCTGCCATCGCCGAGCTCCTCGCGCTGGATGCGCAACATCACTACCCGACTGGGCTGCAGAGATGCGCTCATTGTCGTGCTTGACCGATATTCACGCGATGCCCTACGGTGCGGCCCACTGCGATCGAACCGGTTCGGCTCGCGGGAGAAGTGCCGCGGTGCCGACCGCGCTGATGCGCTCGTCGGGACTCCCGTTCACCAGGTCAATGAATCCGGTCCCAGCCATCAGCGTGACCCTGACCGAACGGATCATCATGAGAAAGCGTGGACTCAGCTTCTTCGCGGTTCTGCACCACATTCGACGGGACCTCCCCGACGGCGGAGGTGACCTGAAGAGGAGAGCACTCGCCCTCGGAATGGTGCTGATGGCGACAACGGGACCGGGAGTTATGCCCACGCTGACGCCAGCGTCCACGTCGTCGAGCGCGTCGTCGAGCGCGTCGCCCGGCCCGAGCGACCCGCCGTTCGTCGCCGGTCCCCGGCAGAAGGTGAACTTCAACCGGGGATGGAAGTTCATCCGGTCGGACGTGCCAGAGGCCCAGGACCCCGGCTTCGACGACTCCCGGTGGGTGCCGGTCGCGCTGCCTCACGACTTCGACTCGCCCTACGACCTGGGGGGATCCGGGGGCGGGCAGAGCTTTTACGTCGGTACGGGCTGGTACCGCAGGCACTTCACGGTTCCTTCGTCGTGGAGCGGGAAGCGCGTCGAGTTCGAGTCGGAAGGTGCGTTCTCCGTCACCGACGTCTGGGTCAATGGGACCAAGGTCGGTAGGCACCAGGGCGGTTACACGGGATTCGCCTTCGACATCACCGGCGCGGTCCGTGCCGGTGACAACGAGATCTCGGTGCGGGTCGACAACGGCTGGCGGGCGACGCTGGCCCCCAGGACGGGCGACCACCAGTTCAGCGGCGGCCTCTACCGTGACGTCTTCCTGAACGTTACCGACGACGTCCACGTCACCTGGTACGGCACCGCCGTCACCACCCCCGCGCTCACGAATCCCAACTGGGACACCAGCAATGCCGCGTACTACCGGAACATCGACCTGTCGCAGTACCCCGGCGAGACCGACCTGCGCGCGAACGTCTCGGCACGCCGGTCGAACGTCCGCGTGCAGACGGAGGTCAGCAACGACCGTTCCTCGGCTGTCGACGTGTACGCGAGGCAGGAGGTGCGCAGGCAAGGATCGACCGGAGTGTTGGCGACGTTCACCTCCCCGGTACGGACCCTGGCGGGGGCGGGCACGATAACCCTGGACGCGCTGAGCGGGTCCCTGTCGGACACCTCGGGGATGATTCAAGGCCTCGATCTCTGGACACCCAGCACGCCGGCGCTCTACACCGTCACCACCAGTTTGGTGACCGACGGCAACGCCGACGGGGCCGTCAACGGCGGCACCGTCGTCGACAGCTACGACACCACTTTCGGGTTCCGTAGCGCGCAGTGGAAGGTGGACGGCTTCTACCTCAACGGCACCAAGACGCTGCTGGTCGGAGCCAATGCCCACCAGGACCACGGCGGCTGGAGCAACGCGGTCACCAACTCGGGATTCGACCGCGACGTCCGATACGTGCGCGAGGCGGGCATGAACTTCATCCGCGGGTCGCACTACCCGCACGACCCTGCCTTCGCCGACGCCACGGACCGGCTGGGCGTCATGTTCTGGTCGGAGGCACCCTTCTGGGCGACCAATACCGCGGGTAAGGAGCCCACTCCGACCGGCAAGGCCGCCGACTACCAGGCGGACGGGTACCCGCAGAAGGCCGCCGACCAGGCGAGCTTCGAGCAGAGCGCCCTCGACGCTCTCCGCGACATGATCCGGGTCAACCGCAACCATCCCTCGATCATCGTGTGGTCCATGGGCAACGAGGTGTTCTTCACGTCGTCGTCCACCGCGAACAAGGCGAAGGCGCTGGTGAGCAAGATGCGCGACTACTCCCACCAGCTCGACCCGACGCGCAAGGCGGGTATGGGCGGCGTCCAGCGCAACTCGCTCGACCAGCTGTCTGTCTCTGACGTCGCTGGTTACAACGGCGACGGCGGAAAGATCACGAACACCTGGATGCCGAACGTGGTCGCGGAGTACGGGTCGTACACCTCCGACCGGCCCGGCGCCTACGACCCGACGTACGGTGACGTCAAGAACCCGTCCGACGGCACCAGGTACAAGCTCACCACGGGCAGTGCCGGGCTCGCGATTTGGGCGGGCTTCGACCACGGCACGATCTTCGGCGCCGGTTACGCCCGGATGGGGATGGCCGACTACTACCGGCTCCCGAAGGACCAGTGGTACTGGTACCGGGCCAACAAGGGCAGGTGGTCGGGACTCACCAGCATCGCCGACGCCACGGCCGTGGCCCGCGAACAGGCCGTGAACGGGACCGCGACCGGTATGACCCTGCACGTGGGGAAGTACTCCTCGGCGTCGATCACTGATGACGGTGCCACGGACACCCAGCTGGTGGTCACGATGCGCAACGCCTCGGGTGCGTGGGTCGACAACACCCGCGCCGTGACGCTCACCGTGACCAGCGGCCCCGGTGTTCTTCCGGGAGGGAAGTCGTACGCCTTCACCCCGGGGATCCAGGGCTTCAACGGCAGGATGGCCGTCGAGTTCCGTTCCTACTACGCCGGGACGACGACCATCACGGCGCGGTCATCGGGCCTGCCGGACGCCAATATCACGATCACCACGGCCGACACGGTCGGTGCCGCGGGGGAGACCGAACCGGCGAATTTCGCCCGGACGGCCGCCGGGAGCTGAGGGATCCCCGAAGAGCGCGCCGGGCGGGCCCCGTTGAAAGGAACAGATGTGAACGCTAACAGGAGAAAGTCGCTCTCTCGTGGCGATCGCTCTCCTGCCCATCCACCAAATATGGGAGGTCCAAGTGAAGATTCGTCAGAACCGGCTGTGGCTTGCGGCTGCGGTCCCCGCCGTGGTGATGGCCTTCGCGGGCTTCACGGGCCTGCCGTCCGCCCAGGCAGCCGGGAGCCCGAGCCTCGCTCCCGCTCCGGCCGACCCGTCGCCGACGCCGTTCTCGACCTTCAACAACCCGATCGTGTGGCAGGACTTCGCGGACGGCGACATCATCCGGGTCGATGACACCTATTACTACTCCGCCTCGACGATGCACTACTCGCCGGGAGCGCCGATCCTGCGGTCTTACGACCTGGTGCACTGGGAGTACGCGGGCCATTCGGTGCCCCGCCTGGACTTCGACTCCACGAAGTACGATCTCACCGGTGGCAACGCCTACATCAAGGGAATCTGGGCGTCGGCGCTCAACTACCGCAAGAGTGACAAGACCTTCTACTGGCTGGGCTGCGTCGAGTTCAACCGCACCTACGTCTACACGGCGTCGGCGGTCGACGGAACCTGGACCAAGAAGGGCCGGATCAACAATTGCTACTACGACGCGGGCATGCTGATCGACGACGACGACACGATGTACGTGGCCTACGGGAATACGAACATCAGCGTGGCGCAGCTGTCGAAGGACGGGACCAGCCAGGTCAAGGCCCAGCAGGTGTACTCGTCGCCGTCGGCTATCGGCACCCTTGAGGGCTCGCGCTTCTACAAGCGCAACGGCTACTACTACATCTGGGTCACCAAGCCGGCGAACGGCCAGTACGTGCTCCGGTCGAAGAACCCCTTCGGCCCGTACGAGGTCAAGCAGGTGCTGCTCAACATGCCGACCCCGGTCTCCGGCGCCGGCACGCCGCACCAGGGCGGTCTGGTCCAGACTCAGGCCGGTGACTGGTATTACGCGGCCTTCGTCGACGCCTACCCCGGCGGCCGGATCCCGGTGCTGGCACCCATCACCTGGAACTCCGACTGGCCCACCATCACGACCGTGAACGGCGGCTGGGCAGCGACGTACCCCGCTCCGAAGATCACCACCACGAAGACCGTCGCCTCCATGACCGGGCCGGACACCTTCACCGGCACCAGCCTCGGTCAGCGCTGGGAGTGGAACCACAATCCGGACACCACCAAGTTCTCCGTCGGCAACGGGCTCACGCTGCAGACCGCCACAGTGACCAACGACCTGTACGCGGCCCGCAACACCTTGACCCACCGGATCCAGGGACCGACCTCGACGGCGACGATCCAGCTCGACTACTCCACGATGAAGGACGGCGACCGGACCGGGCTGGCGATGTTGCGGCACCTGTCAGCATGGATCGGTGTCAAACGCGACAGCGGCGGCACCCGGGTGGTAATGACCAACGGCCTGTCGATGGACGGCAACTGGAACACGACCAGCACGGGCACCGAGGCTGCGTCGGCCGCCGTGTCAGGCGGCCGGATCTGGTTGCGGGCGAACGCCGACATCCGGCCCGGCACCGGCAGGCAGGCACGGTTCTCGTACAGCACGGACGGGACGTCGTTCACGAACCTCGGCCCGGCCTACACCCTCAACAACGACTGGCCGTTCTTCATGGGCTACCGCTACGGCATCTTCAACTACGCGAGCAAGTCACTCGGCGGATCGGTGACCGTCAACCGCTTCGACCTCACTGGCCCCTGAGGGGTATGCCGGGATCAGGCAGGGCTCCGCGTCGTGGTCGGGCTCGGGTTCGCCGTGGCAGCGGCGCCGGGAGCCGGCGAGGGCGCCGAGCCTCGCCCGGCCCTGAAGGTGTGCCCGGCCCGGACGCTGACCTGGACGGCGTCGGTCTCGGCCCAGGTGGTGGCGGGCCTGCTGCCGTCGGCGGCGTCGACGACGAAGAAGGTGCTGGTGAACAGCGGGGAACGCAGCTTGACGGTACCGTCGCGGTCAGCTCTGATCGAGATCTCCTGGGCCGAGCCGCCGCTCCACACGATGCCCACCGTGTAGCCGCCCCGGCCGCGCAGGCCCGCCACCCGGCCGGAGGACCAGGCCGAGGGCAACGCCGGCAACAGGTTCAGCTCGCCGTTGTGGCTCTGCAGCAGCATCTCCGCGATGCCGGATGTGGCACCGAAGTTGCCATCGATCTGGAACGGCGGATGAAGGTCGAACAAGTTCGGCGCCAGCCGGTCCGTGCGCACCAGGTCCTTGAGGATCTTGTGCGCCCGGGCGCCGTCCTCCAGCCTGGCCCAGTAGTTCACCTTCCAGGCGAGGGACCATCCGGTTCCGTCGTCGCCGCGCAGTTCCAGGGTCTTCCGGGCGGCTTGATGAAGCGTGGGGGTACCCCGCTTGGTGATCTGGTTGCTCGGGTGGAGGCCGTACAGGTGGGACACATGGCGGTGATTGCGCTCGGTCTCCACCCAGTCGTCGAGCCACTCCATGATGTTGCCTCGGGATCCGACCTTTGTGGGTGCGAGCCGGTCCCGGGCCGCTCTGACCTGCGTCCGGAAGGTGGGGTCCACGGCCAGCACCTCGCTGGCTTTGGCGACGCCGTCGAACAGGTCGCGCAGGATCTGGTTGTCCATCGTGGGTCCGGCGCAGACACTGGCGTTGGCGTGGTGCGTCAGTTCCGGTGAGTTCGACGGGTTGGTCACCAGGTACTGCAGCCTCGGTTCGGTGACCAGCGTGTCGAGGAAGAACTGGGCGGCGCCCTTCATCGTCGGGTAGCTCGACCGCAGGAATTCGATATCACCCGTGAACAGGTAATGGTCCCAGAATAGGGTTGACAGCCAGGCACCACCGGTCTGCCACATTCCCGAGAGCGCGTAGTCGACGACCGAGGTACCTCGCCAGCCATCCGTGTTGTGATGGGCGACCCAGCCGCCCGCCCCGTACTGCGCCCGGGCGGTGCGGGCCCCGGTGACGGCGAGTTCGGCAACCATGTCGAAGACCGGCCCGTAGCACTCCGACAGATTCGTCGTGTCCGTGGGCCAGTAGTTCATGGGCAGATTGGCGTTGAGGGTGTACTTCGAATCCCACGACGGGGACATCTCCTCGTTCCAGATGCCCTGCAGATTGGCAGGCTGGGTGCCGGGGCGGGACGACGAGATCAGCAGGTACCGGCCGAACTGGAACAGCAGCGCCGCGAACTGCGGGTCATTGCTGGTGGCGTGCTGCGCGATCCGGACGTCGGTCGTCTGGTCGGCGGCGGCAGTACGTCCGAGATCGAGGGTCGCCCGCCCGAACAGGGCCTGGTAGTCGGCCACGTGCCGGCCACGCAGGTCATCGAAGCTGACGTTCCTGGCCGCGTTGAGATGCGTGCGCGCGATGCCCTTGTAGTCGCCGTTGACGGTGCGATAGTCGACGTAACTGGTGCCGATGGAAATCAGCAGGGTCGCGCTGGTCGCTCCGGAGACGCGCAGCGTCCCGCCCGAACTGGTGACGGTTCCACCCGTGACGACGGCATTGGCGAGGGCGAGGAACCGCACCGAGCCGTTCCTCCCCTCGAAGTTGCCGGAGACGCCGTCGAGGGCGATCGTGGTCCCGTCCGGGCTGGAGAGAGTGGTCCGTTGCGGGCTGTCGAACGTGGCGCTGAAGGTGATGGAGCCGGTGCGATCGGCCGTCAGGCGCATCACGATCACCTGGTCCGGTGCGCTCGCGAAGACCTGGCGCTGGTAACGCACGCCGCCCATCACGTAGGACACCGAGGTGACCGCGGTGGTGAGGTCGAGAATCCGGGTGTACTGCGATGCCGAGCCAGAGGTGGGGAACGTGAGTCTGAGGTTGCCGACCGGCTGGTAGGCCAGTTCACCGGCGGGGTTGCCCAGCATCGTCTGGTCGATCAGGTCTTGGGCCTGGGTCCACTGGTTCGAGAAGACCAGCTGCCGGATCTGCGCCAGCGCTCCGGCACCTCGGGTGTTGGCCGGGTCGTACGGCCCGCCGGCCCACACGGTGTCCTCGTTGAGCTGCACCCGCTCGGCGTCGACGTTGCCGAACACCATGGCGCCGAGGCGCCCGTTGCCGATCGGGAGCGCCCGAAGCCACTCGGTGCCCGCGGGCTTGTCGTACCAGAGCGCCAGGTCGTTGACGGCGAGCACTTCTGGAGGAGCCAGCGAGTCGGCCCGGGCGACGGCCGTCCACCCCGTCGGCAGCAACATCACCCCCGCTCCCGCCGCTCCGGCTGCGAGGAGTCCCCGTCGCGTCACGTCTGGCATTGTCGCTCTCCCATCGAACGGTCTGCGTGCGGGCAGCCGCCACAGAACCCGAGTGACGTCGCCGAATGATTCAGCAATCGGCACTCAAGTCAACGATGGCGGCCCGCGTGACGTTGTGGGCGGCCACACAGGGCGTGCCGCCGTCCGCGTAGATGTCACATGGCTGCGACATAGCAGCCTGCGTCGAGGTGGTCCCGGTCAGAACGCCGAAGCCCAACATCGCCGCACTGGCAGCGGCAATGGCGGCTCTTCCGAGGAATCGAGGGGATGTGACGGACGGAGCCATCATGAACCTCATTTCGATACGGAGACACGCCCTGGCCCCGGCCGGCGAAAACAGGCTGAGAATGACCGCCTAGCCGAAGCGCGAAGCGAAACCGTCCACGGTGCTGAATGTTATCGCTAACATGCAATTGGTCAAGAGACACACCTCGATTCGGTGATCGCCATCTCCATGACACGAGGTCAGCCTTCTCACCCCAGCCACAAGAGGGTGAAACTCTTTCGAATACTCCGCGACGACCCGCCCGACTCGATAGGTGGCCGTACCGCCGACGGTGCCGTGCCCTGCCGAACGCCTCCCTCGTCCTAGCCTTGATCATTCGTGTGTGAGGTGAGTGGGCCTTCACGGTTGCTGTTGTGGATCTTCACCTCCTGTTCTGGGGGTTCGGGTCGTGCGGGTGGTCCGGCTGTCGTGCCGGTGGGCGCCGGTTCCATGGGCCGGGTGGTTCCTGGGTTGGTTGGATGGGGGTTGTGCCGGGGGTTCAGGTGGGCAGTGGCAGCGTGAGCGCGGCCGTGAGGGCGGTGGCGAGTTCGCTGGCCCAGGCCCAGGCCCAGGCCCAGGCCCAGGGCTGGCCTGGGTGAAGGCTTCCAGCCCTGGATAGGGGCAGGGGATCTGCCGTCCGGGGCGTCTTTCTCGGCTTCTGGACGGTGGTCGAATGAGGGGTCCTTGCCGGTCAACAAGGGCTCGTCGAACGGCGTCGTCCTGGGGATGTTCGTCGTCGATCCCTGTGACCGCAGGTACCGGGAAATGGTCGAGCGGATCACCGGAGTCCGGTGAAAGAGACCTTGACGAGCCCTGTGCCCGGGTCGTGAACCACGCCCTAGGAGTGTGGGGTCGTGGGTGTCGGGGAGGTGTTGCCGGTCGGTAGGGCGGGGATGGCCAGGAGTGCCCGCCGTGGTCCTACCGGGGTGACGACGAGTGCGACCGTGCGGGAGGGGGCGGTCAGTATTTCGAACGGGATCGTTGTCTCGATGAGCAACGGCAGATCGGGACTGTTGGGGGAGAGGGATTCGTCCCAGCGGTTGCCGTCGGCGTCCTGGGTATACACGTGGCCTGCGACGACTGCCAGCGGGGTGTCCCCGTCGAACGGACCCCAGAAAGAGGCATCTCGAGAATCGAGCACGACGTCGTTGGTGGCGAAGGAATGATCCCCGGGTTGGCGCACCACCGGGCCTTCGAAGATCGTCCACTCCAAGGTAGCTTCTTGCCACCTGTTGAGCGTGTCGAGATAGGAGAGGGTGACTCCTTTCGGTGACCGCCAGGTCATGATCAGCAACTCGGCGCCACTGGTGATCACGCGTTCGGGTGTCTTGCTCGCCGCTTGGGGTGGCACTGTGAACGGTTTGGGGGCGGTTGCGGCTGCCCCGGCTTGTTGTCTGATCCAGTTGTGTTCATCGACGGCCAGGACGGTCGTCCCGGTTGCTGCCAGGGCTCGGTATCCGGCCGGAAGGTTCGCCTGGCGTTCCGTGCCGGTGCTGATGACGGCGACGTCTCCTGCGGGGTGTGTCACCAGCGGCGAGCGGCCGTCCCAGGACAGGCGGCTGCCGTGGGGCAGCTTCACCAGGGTGGGTGTCGTGCTGGTGGGGGTGGGCCGTCCTGCGAGTAGGGGCCAGTAGGCGAGTCCGTCGGGCACGGTGGCTGCGATGGCTTGCTGCCCGTCGATCAAGGTCAGGTGCAGGTCGTTGGTGGAGGGCGGGGCGGGTGCGCGCCACAGCACCCGGCCGTCGGCGGGAGCGACCAGGACGATCTGGTTCTCCGGGGTCAGGACGGCTACCCGGCCGGTGGGGATCGATACCGCGGGGGACACCGTGGGGGACGCCCACAGTGACCAGGCGGCCTCGGCGGCGAATCCAGGCGGAGGGTGGGGGACAGTGCCGGGTGGCGCAGGGGCGGACGGGAGGAGGTGGTGCGTGGCGGCCAGGACCGCAGCGATGAGCATGAGCGAGGTGGCGAACGCGACAGCGATCAGTCGGAGGCGACACCGTTTCCCGCGTCCGGCCGGTCCGGCTGCGGGGGTTGTTGGTGGTGCGGTTGCCGGGACTGTTGGCAGCGCTGCTGGCGGTCCGGCTGCGGGGATTGTTGGCGGTGCGGTTGCCGGGACTGTTGGCAGCGCTGCTGGCCGTCCGGCTGCGGGGGTTGTTGGTGGTGCGGTTGCTGGGGTGGGGGTGATGGTGTGGGGGTGCGCGGCGTCGTGGAGGGCGCGGGCGAAGTCGTCCGGTGTGGTGGGGCGGGTGTTCGGGTCGCGTGCCATGCCGTGGCGGATGACCTCGTCGATTGCGGGGGGTAGGTCGGGCCGGGGCAGAGGGGGTGGGTCGGTGGTGAGGATCTGGGTGATGGCGGCGATGCCGCTGCCGTAGGCGGGGGTGCCGGCCAGGAGTTGATAGGTGGTGGAGGCGAGGGCGTAGACGTCGGAGGCGACGGAGTACCGCTGGTGCTCCAGGATTTCAGGCGCGGCGTGGGAGATGGTGAAACAGGCGGTCGGGGGGCGGGTGTGTGCTTGTTGTTCGAGGAGGGTGGAGATGCCGAAGTCGGACAGCACCGGATCCCCGGCGTCCGTCAGCAGGACGTTCTCGGGCTTGACGTCGCGGTGCAGGATGCCTTGGCCGTGGGCGAAGGTCAGCGCGGCAGCGATCTTGGTGATGAGTTCGGTGGTCCGGGCGAGAGGTAGCGGGCCGGTCTGCTGCAGTTGGGCGGCGAGGCTGCCGGACCGGTACAGGCGCATGACGAGAAAGGGACGCTGCTCCGCGGTGATGCCGGCGTCGAAGAGGTCGACGATGTGCGGGTGTCCCGAGAGCCGGACGAGGATGTCGCGTTCGCGGCCGAATCGTCGGTGGTCGGCGTCGGTGACCAGTTCCGCGAGGAGGACCTTGAGGGCGACCTGGCGGTGCAGGCTGAGCTGTTCGGCCTGATAGACGGTCGCGAATCCGCCCCGTCCGATCACCGCTCCCGGGCGGTACCCCGGCACCTGCCAGCTGGGCTCTCGTCGCTGTGCGACGTCGCCCGCACGCGTGACATCGTCCCCGTCGCATTCCGGCTGCCTCATCGATCCCCCGCGTGCGTGACATCGGCCATGTCCTCGTTCGTGACCGCGCCGGGAGGACTTTACGCGCCGGTCGGCCTGTCGAAGCAACGGCTCTTGCAAGATTCTCGTGGTGGGCACGGCGGGCACCAACTGCTCCTGCGCCACGTCTGCGGCGCCCAGCGGACGGTACAGATCGACGCCGGTGAGCAGGCGGATCCACTCCGACCGGGCGGCACTGGCCGAGGTCGTCAGCCGCGTCGCAGGAAGCGGGCGAAGACGACGAACACACCGACGCTGGCGGCGAGGAACGCCAGCCCGATGACGACGTCGAGCGCTGCCTCCGAGGTACTGGGTTCTCCACCGGCCATGGTGCATGCGGTGACCCCGACAAGGGCGAGGTAGACGGCCAGGCTCAGGAACAGAACGATCTGGGCCGCCCGTTCCAGGAGGCGTGCGGCTGACGCCCACCCTGTCGTCGGCGCCTGCGCCGCCCCGGGCGCATCCGGGGTCATCGGAGCAGGAGGTGCCGGGATCTCCCACGGCCTGCGGGGCGGCATCGGCACGTGCAGGTCGGGGCCCCACAGCGCGTCGATCCGGGCCACCGCGTCGGGGCCGCCCAACCACAGCGACGGCTCCACCAGGATCTCGTTGCCCTCCGAGCTGATGACTTTCCGGCGACCGTCGGGCCAGGCTTGGACGGCGACCGTCGAGATCTGCGTGACCGTCACATGCGACTCCCCCCGGTGCAGGGTCACCCCTCCCGGGCTGACCACCAGCTCCTCCCTGGGGTCCGGCGCCCGGCCAGCCGGTGCGAAGCCGGGTCCAGGCAGCGGTTCCAGCTGGGTGGCGATCGCTCGTCGCCAGGGTTCGCGGACCACGCGGATCCCCGAAAGAATCCGCGCCAGGGCAGTCGCCAGGGCAGCCTCGGCGGCAGCCGCGACGTCCTCGGGCTGCACGGCCTCGATTGCCTCCCACATCTCGCGGGGGTCCTGCGGAGTGCCGCCGAGAACCGCCCGCAGAGACCGGCGGACGACCAGGCCCAGCGCGGCGTCCGGCTCGAGGAGGTCACGCGCGAACTGTTCGCGCCATCGGGCTACTTCCTCGGCGGCGACCGGGGCACCGCTGCCGCGCCCGGCCAGATCCTCGAGCAGGGCGAGGAACGGCCGTACCCCGTCGGACTGCCGGCCTGCCGCTAGATCGCTGGACAGCGTCAGGAACGCGGCGTCTGCGGTGACGCTCCGGTACCTGGCCTGTGGGGAGTAGGCGACCGCCCGCCGGGTCCGCCGCTCGTCGAACATCCGGGCGCCAGCCACCTTGGCCAATGCATCGCCTGCCGGACCGGCCGGCAGCACCGCGGACAGCGCGATGCCGCCGTCCGGTCCGGTGAAGTAGGCGGGGAAGGCCGGCTGGATCGAGCCCCAGGGGCTGGGCGGTGGCACCGCCGGGCCGTCGAAGAGCGCCAACCGAAGGCCGGCCGGCGGCGGGCCGGTGAACCACACGACGGCGTTGCCGCGGGTCGCGAACCGGCGCGCCCACTGCGCCACCACCGTCTCGTCCACCCGCGGCAGGCCTACGCCGTCGAACGCGGCCACCCCGTATCCGCGCCCGCCGTGGCGCCACAGCAGCAGGCTCGCCTCCGCCGTCGCAGACCAGCCAGCAGCCTCCGTCTCCAGCACGCGTCGTTCATCCGCCAGCCGGTGCAGAGGCGGTTGCGTCAACTGGCGGGTGAGGGTGTTCAGGAACCCTGAGATCTCCGCTTCGTTCCCGCTGCGGTGGAACGAAGTGATCGTCTGGTCCACCTGCCCGTTGGCGTGCTCGTCCGGACGGGTCACCCCGAACAGCGCCAGGTGCTCCAGCAGGTGCGTGACGCCTGACACCACGAGCGGCTCGTCGGCCGAACCCACCCGCAGGACCAGCCCGGCCCGCAACGGCCCCGCCGCCGGGGTTCCTGGCCGCCGTCCGTCAGTACCTCGAGCGGCAGGTCGTCGCAGCGAAAGCGGTCTCGGAGGCGCTCGCGGCGGATCTGGACGGCGTGCGCGCAGCCACGGCCCCCACCGGCGACAAGCAGGCGGACGCCGACGCCCGCGCCCTCCTGTCCACCGTCCTGGTCGCGGGGGCATGGGCCGTGCGCGGTGGCGGCCGGGCCGGCACGGTCAGCCAGGACGCGGCCCGGACGTTCCACACGATGCTCGACGACGCCGACGAGGTGGGCTACCAGGCGCTGGAGTTGCAGCCCGGCCACCCGGTGGCCGGGGTCGCCCGGTTGGACTCCGCGCGCGGGCTCGGGATCTCAGGGGAGGAGTTCTGGTCGCGCTTCGAGGTTGCCACCCAGAACCGTCCGACGTTGTACGCCGCGCACGCCTCCATGCTGCAGGCACTGTGCAAGAAGTGGTCCGGCAACGCCGAGCTCATGTTCGACTTCGCCCGCCGGACCGCGGCGAACGCACCTGTTGGAGACCCTGTCGGCGCCATGCTGGCGATCGCCCACGTGGAGAACCTGCTGGAGGTGCAAGGCACCCTCTCGGTGCCGGCCGAGGATCTCGAACTTGCCCGGTACGCCGCCGATCGTTGGGTAGCTGGTGGGGAGGAGCTGATGGAAGCTCACCCGTACGCACCGGCAGCCCACCAGCTGTTCGGCTGGCTGCTGCGCGGGAATCCCGAACGATTGCGCTTCCACTTCAGCCGCAGCCGGGAGCGGATCGCCTTCCTGCCGTGGGCCTATCTCGACGGCGAGGACGACGCTTACCGGTCTCTGCTCGCCAAGGCCGGTATCCGGTTCTGACGGCATTCCACCCGGCACGTCACTGGGGGCGGCCTCAACCGGTAAGGGTCCCTCGGATAGATGCCCAAAACCAGGGATGGTGGCACATGGGAACTGCTCCGTCAGGTGGTGGCCAGTGCCGATTGGACGCACGATGAAATTCGCCGGGATGTTTCGGGAACTCGGACCCGTGGGGCTGGATATCGCGCAGGAGAGCATCTTTGAGCAGGTACTTCCTGAGGATCTGCCGGACCTCGACGATGTCGTTAGGTATCTGGAATCCGGGTATGAACTCATAGCGATGATGGACGTCAATGATGACGTCTTCGACCGCTCTCGACGGTTCCTAGGCGGGTCCTCCGTCCTCACCGACGGTGATTGGCTGTGGCGCGATGACTTCACCCGCTACGTCAGCCTTCACCGTGTCGCGGTACCTGATGAGTTGTTGAGTACTATCCGCCGGCGTGACTACGTCGTTCCCGCGTTGGAGGAAGCGATTCTTATCGAATGCACTTCGGTTGCCAACGACCTGATGTTCTGAGGCTCTGATTCCGCTCCCGGCGGGCCAGCTGTGATCACCCAGCCGGTCGGGCGGACCAGACGGGCGTAGCCGTCGTGCCACGGCCGGGCCTGCGCGTGCTCCAGGTCCCGCATCTCGGGCAGGGCGTACCTGTTGATCACACGGGCCGCCGTCCCCACAGGGCGAGGCTGCGCAGGGTGGCCCGGACCGGGCCCCGCGCCAGATCGGCCTCCAGTGCGGAGATGCCTGCGGCGAACTCCTCGTCGCTGATGAGGTGCAGGCACGAGTACGACTTGTCGCGGAACCGGCTCGCGTCGGTCAGTTCGTAGTCGCTCTCGACGACCCGCTCGGACAGCTCCCCGAAACCGG
>JAUPKM010000669.1 GCA_030837445.1 Actinomycetota bacterium | reverse complement strand
GCGAGCACGGTTGCTGTGGTGGTGCCATCACCGGCGACGTCGTCAGTCTTCTTGGCGACCTCCTTGACCAGTTCGGCCCCGATCTTCTCGAATGGGTCCTCGAGTTCGATCTCCTTGGCGATGGATACGCCGTCATTGGTGATCGTGGGAGCGCCCCACTTCTTCTCGAGGACGACGTTGCGGCCGCGCGGCCCGAGAGTGACCCGGACGGCATCCGCCAGAGTATTCATCCCGCGCTCGAGGGAGCGACGTGCCTCCTCGTCAAAAGCGATGATTTTCGCCATTGAGTTTTCTGTTCCTTCCGGAAGACGGTTGAGATGACCACTCGTCGCCCGCGACGGACGGAAGGGAAGGCCCGACGGTCACATCCCGCCGGAATCCCCACCTCGAGGAGTGGTCGAACACCTGGCCTGAGTTATCACTCACCCCGGCCGAGTGCTAACTCATATGTTGGCACTCTCCCCCCGAGAGTGCAAGCAGCGGGGTCGACCTGTGCTCGGCACCACAGTGCCTCGGCCGCTCGAACGGAGCATTTGTCGCTCGCATCGACCTCCAGAACGACGTCAAGGCCTCCACCCGATGGGTGGAGGCCTTGACGCGCTTGTACGGCTTGTCTGGCTCAGGCCAGGCGCACCGATTCCGCCTGCGGGCCTTTCGGGCCGTTGACGATCTGGAACTCGACCTGCTGGTCCTCTTCGAGGGACTTGTAGCCGTCCATGTCGATCGCGCTGTAGTGCACGAAGACATCGCGGTCAGTGCCGTCGACTGAGAGGAAGCCGTAGCCCTTCTCGGAGTTGAACCACTTCACGGTGCCCGTAACGGGTCCGGTGCTCATAACGATGTTGCCCTTTGCTTTCGTCTTCGGCGAGGCGACTGCCCCTCCGGGTCTTACGGCGTAAAAGTTCTGACCCTGAAGGTAGTTCTCGAACCGGTTGACCAAGAGCAGTCTACGACATACCGCCGAGAAGTGCGATAACCGCGTCCGGGTCTGGGGAAATCACGGCGGTTGGACCCACGTGGTCAACGACCGCGTCGAGGGTCTTCAGTCCGTCACCAGTGTTCAGGATCACCGTCTCGGCAGCAGGATCAATATCCCCGGCCGCCAGCAACTTGCGCAGAGTGGCCACGACCACACCGCCGGCCGTCTCGGCGAAGATCCCCTCAGTACGGGCCAGGAGTCGAATCCCGGCCACGATCTCCTCGTCGCTGACATCTGCGATTGCGCCACCGGATCGGCGAACTGCGTCCAGCGCGAACGGCCCGTCGGCCGGGTTACCGATCGCCAAGGACTTGGCGATTGTGTCCGGTTTCACCGGCCGAACGACATCCCAGCCCTGAGCGAAGGCGTGCGACACCGGCGAGCAACCGGTGGCTTGGGCCCCGAACATCCGATGGGAGGTGTCGCCCTCAAGCCAACCGAGCAAGGACAGTTCTCCGAAGGCCTTGTCGACCTTGGTCAGCAGCGAGCCCGAAGCGACCGGGGCAACAACCTGCTCAGGTAGTCGCCACCCCAACTGTTCGGCGATTTCGTAGCCGACGCTCTTGGATCCCTCTGCGTAGTAGGGGCGGAGATTGACGTTGACGAACCCCCAACCGGTGGTGATCGGCTCGCCGATGAGCTCCGAGCACAACCGGTTCACGTCGTCATAGGAACCCTCGACCGCGATCAGCAGACCGCCGTAGGTGGCGGTGGTAACGCTCTTACCCGCTTCCAGATCACTCGGAATCACGACGGCGGACCCCATCCCTGCCCGCGCCGCCGCCGCTGCCACTGCGTGTGCCAGGTTGCCGGTGGAAGCGCAGGCAAGCGTGTGCAGGCCCAACGACCGAGCTGCGGCTTGGGCCACTGCCACCACCCGGTCCTTGAAGGAATGAGTCGGGTTCGCCGAATCGTCCTTGATCCACAGCTTCCGCATGCCGAGCTCGTTCGCCAGCCGGTCAGCGCTGTGGAGTGGCGTCCACCCCGGGTTCAGATTCGGTAGTTCGGCAGCTCCGGCAGGCACCGGCAGCAACTCTCGGTAGCGCCAAATGTTGTTGGGGCCTGCCTCGACGTCCTGCCGCCGGATAGCCGAGAAGTCGTACTCCACCTCCAGCGGACCAAAGCATTGTGCGCACGCATAGGCGGCACCGAGGTCATAGCTGGCACCGCACTCGCGACAGCACAACCCGAGCGCAGTGCCAAACCCGGAGCCCGTCGAAGCCGGTGACGCAAGATCGCGCGGGGGTGCCTGGCCGGAAAGCGGCTGCCCTGATACAGGAGTCATGAGAATCTAGAGGCCTTTCTCGCCATCTGCCCTGCCGGTTTTCGGCGGGTCGGAATTGGCACCTTTCCCTGCGCAAAGAACTCGAGACGAGTACTTGTCACAGGTGGTTGCCGGGGCTTCGTCGGGCCGTTCCCTCTGCCCCTCTGGATGAGCGGTATTCGGTCATGCGCAGCACCCTAGTGACACGAACTCGCCATGATGTGCGACGCTCAGCCTACCGGATCCAGCTGTCGACAGGCGAGGGGGCAGGGAGTGCTCCCGCAGACCGTTGCCACCTGGCTGGCCAGTCACACAACGGCGATGGCGGACTGGCAGTCCGACGATCTCCTCAGTCAACCTGGTCGACCCTCAATTGCAGTCATCCTGCCCGCCCTGAACGAGGCCGCCACAGTGGGCACCATCGTCACCGCGATCCGCGAGGCACACGCCGGGCTGGGGGGTCTGGTGTCCGAGGTCGTTGTGATCGATTCCGGCTCCACTGACGCCACCGCCCAGGTGGCCGCCGCGGCCGGGGCACGGGTGGTGTCCAAGAACGATGTCCTCGCCGCGATTCCAGTGGCGGCCGGCAAGGGTGAGGCCATGTGGCGCGGAGTGGCTGCCACCAGCGCAGATATCGTCGTTTTCGTGGACGCCGACCTACAGTCGTTCACCCCTGACTACATCACGGCCCTCGTCGGCCCGCTGCTGACCGACGACCGGATCCAACTGGTCAAGGCGATCTACGAGCGTCCGCTGGTGGCCGGGGACCATGTCGTCCCAGCGGGCGGCGGGCGGGTGACGGAGCTGGTAGCTCGACCCCTCCTCAACCAGTTCTGGCCCGAACTGACCGGCGTCGTGCAGCCGCTGGCCGGCGAATACGCCGCGCGCCGCACTTTGCTGGAGTCGCTGCCGTTTCCGACCGGCTACGGCGTCGAGTTCGCCCTGATGGTCGACACCTACGAACAGCACGGACTGGCTGCACTGGCCCAGGTGGACCTAGGCGTCCGGGTGCACCGTCACCACAACGATCAAGGTCTCGGCGTGATGGCGGCCGAGATCCTGGCCACCGCGATACATCGAAAGCCAGGCGGCGCCGTCCCAACAAACCCGACATCCCTGACCCAGTTCGAACGGACCGGGGAAGGCTACCTCCCGCACGATCGGCCACTTGCCACTGATGAGCGGCCGCCGTTGCGGACCCTCCAGGCATAGCGCGCTGCCTGGGGCTAGGGCTCCACACCCAGCCGGCGCGCGGTCCTGGCGCGCTGCCGGGTGGATCGCAGCCGCCGCAGTCGCTTGACCAGCAGGGGGTCGTAGGCCAACGCTGCTTCGGTGTCGATCAGTGCGTTGAGCACCTGGTAGTAGCGCGTCGGACTCATGTCGAACTGCTCACGGACAGCCTGTTCCTTGGCCCCCGCGAAGCGCCACCAAGCCCGCTCGAATTCGAGGATGCGGCCATCCCGCGCGGACAATTCGCCCG
>JAUPKM010000668.1 GCA_030837445.1 Actinomycetota bacterium | reverse complement strand
TCAACACGACAGTCAAAGACGAGTGCCTCGATTTCAGTATTGGCTAGCGATGCGTCGGACCTGTCATCCTCGTGGTGTGGATTCTGGCCTTCTGGTCGGCGTGGATCTGTGAAGCACCAGAAGCACGCGTCAGCGGGGCGAGCCACGGAACAGCCGCCCGGAGTGGCTGAGGGGATCGCGCGGCGGCGGTAGCGGCGATACGGCAGGAGAACGATGACGCTGTGCTCGAAGGCGGCAGAGCGGGTGGCATTCGCCGGCCACACCGATCGGCTCGTCACATGGGGTTCGGGCATCTGCACTGGTCAATGATCCCAGTCGGATGCCCCTTCGGCGGTCGCTCTGGGCCTGCGTATTCGCATTCCGTGCGGGTGGCGTCCGCGCTGTCCGCTTCTGAGGATCAGCGACTTCTTGCTGCGGAACTCGGACTCGGTGAGGACCATGACGTCAAGAACCTGCTTGGGACTGAGCAGCGCCCTGACCGCGGGGCCGAGAAGGGTCATCGCGAGCCGACGAACCATGACTTGGGCGCGCTAACCTTCCTATGTCTCGTCTCATCGGGGGAGCGACCTTGACCTCTTCGACATCGGCAGGGTTGCCCGTTGAGGGCTGGTACCCGGATCCGACGGCTCCAGGGCGCCAGCGTTACTGGAGCGGCACCGAGTGGACCCAGTTTGTTTGGTCACCCGGCGATGCTGAGGCGTCCACAAGCCCCGTTGAACCTCTGGTGGCGGCCGACGCTTCATCGGGTCATGTTCCGGCCATGGTCGACGCGGTTGCACGCAATGACATCAGTGAAGGCTCTGAGATCGGGCCGGGGCCGTCTACGCGGTCGTGGGGAACGGTGACAGCTCCCCTTCGTGCACCCGTGTGGCTCAGGTTGCTTGCCTTTGCCCTTGTTGCGTTCACCTTTGGGCTCACCGCTAACGGGTTTCTGTTCGTCGGCATGCTGATAGCGGCTGCTTGGTGCATTCACGGCGCGGTGCGACGTCGCGCATCGGACGGCAAGCAGCGGCGAACGAGCCGGCGGGTCCTCTTGGGTGTCGTGGTGCCGCTCGGCCTGATCGTGATCGGTGGCGTGTCCGGGGTACTTGGCGATGCGCTTCACATGAGCAGGGATCCGGTCTACGCCGCGCAGGTGGCGGAACGTCGGGCGCAGTCCGAAGAGGACCGCAAGCGCCAAGAGGCCCAGGACTTGATCAACGAACAGGCCCAAGCCTCGAGGGACGCGGAGAAGGCACAAATCCAAGCCAGCCAGGAAGCCGCCGCCGCCGCACAAGCCAGCCAGGAACTGTGCCGGCGGACGGCTCTTGCACCTATGTCCGTTGCCACGAAGGCGGTCGAGGAGGCCGGACGCATCACAGTCCCGGTTTGGGCTGGTAACGAGACGCTAGACATGAGCATTTCCATCAAGCCTTTCATCAGTGGCGACACACTCGTGCCGGGCTTGAACGCCATGAACGAGTGGGGGCAGTCCCATCCAGAGTGTGCCTCGCCCGAGTTGCAGGACTTCCTGGTCAAGATGCTCGCCGCCGTCAACTACTTCAGGCAGGGTGGGCTGGTGCACGGCCAGCCGCCGAACGCCCTGCCCACGGCCGACGATGTCAACGCCATGATCACGGTCTCCAAGGCGGGGTCCGCTCTGGCGCAACAGGTTGGCGTTGATGTCACATTCCCGGACTTCGAGCAGTGGATCGAAGACATCCGGAACCCATAGCTGGCAGGCACCACGCGAGGTGCAGGGTCCTGAGAAGACAAATGAGCCTGGGTGCCCGCGCCCGAGCCGGATGACCGGCCCGAACGCGGGCATCGAGGTGATGGGCTGATGTTCGGCTACGCAGCGGTCGCGACTGCATCGGCCAGGACAGCCGCCTGTGCCGCCCTGGTGACGGTGCGACGGTCAGCTGAGCTGATCGGGCGTCCCCTGCGGACGAGCCGCTGCAACTGCTCAGTGGCGGCATCGGCGGCTGTCTGGGCGATCTTCTGCTGCTCCTCGGGCGGCAGGGATGCGGGGATGCCGTGGACCTCGATGGAGCCGTCAACCGCGATGACGACCTTCAGGCCGGCCACCAGACTCACGAAGTCCTCCCTCGACAGTGCCGGCTCAGTGGCCTCCTCCTCGTCCTCCGGACGCTGCATCTTGGGTGTGCGGATGGGCGTGGGCAGGGCTTGTTCCCCGGGTCTGCACACACATAACCCCCATTTCAACGAGAACCTCCAGGCGGAGCTGTTGGGGCTGCTGGCACGGACCCCGGACTTCGTTGTGTTATCAGCCGTGAAGAGCGACCGCCGCCAGAATGCGGTGACTTCAGGCGGCAGATGCGCCACGCGAGATGGCCGGGACCGCATCGCCGTGTTGGACGGCAGGACTGGCAGTCTGTTGTCGTTCAGACAGGCGGTTGCTGGGGGTATCTGCCCTGCGGCCGACGGGTGGAGAACCCCCTAGACTTTGCTGAGCGCGACCGGGCGTCGGAGTGGGTGCCCGGTGCACGGGCGATCCGAACAACGCCCCTGCCTTAGAGGATCGCCGAATGCGGAGCCATCCAACCCCCACAGACACATGCTCGGCGGCCAGGCATACGTCGCTTGCTCGACCTACATCACCGTGGCGAGTAGTCCCGACGGCATGACCGTGTCCCACAGCCACTCTGAGCTCTCGGAAACCCACTTGGTCGTTCAGGCGTACGCGCGCCGTGAGGGTGCGCCAGGAGGCGACCACTCCCCTAAGGTGTTTGGCATAGCGGCGTACCGCTGACCGCCCCGCAAGCGATTGAGTGAAGCCCGCCAAGTAGGGAACCAGCACCTGGGTTGGAGAGGAGTGCAATGGCCGGATATGACGCACGGGCCATCCAGAATATCGAGGGGCTGTTTGATCCAGACGAGTCCCTGATCGTGGTGTCCTCGTGGTTCGACGAGAAAGCCCGCTATCAGAAGTCTCGGGATATTGAGTGGCCCGGCCCGCACCCGTTCACGCTGGCGCTGACAGGGCGACGCATGTACGTGATCAACCTCAAGTTCTCCTTCACCGGTAACCGCACGAAGGTGCAAGAACACTGGTCACGACGATTCGAGGACTTCACGCGATGGCAGTTCGACAGCGTGAAGGACAACAAGGGCACCTTGAAGACGTATGCATTCGCGTTCAGCGGCGACGACGGCCACGCGGATGAGTCGTTCAACGCCCATCCGGAAGACGCCGAACCCTTCATTGATGCCTTCACCTCCGCCATGACTCGCATCTCGGCGGTCAGGGCCGTACCCGATGTCGCGGAGCAACTGCAAGCGCTGCACTCACTTTTCTCGGAAGGGGTCCTAACCGCCGAGGAGTTCCAGCGGGCGAAGGAACTCTTCATTGGTTGTCCTGCCGACGCGGAGTTGAAGGCGGAGAGAAGCTTGCGGAACCTGAAGCAGCTACTGGACGCAGGAATCCTCACCGAGTCGGAGTTTCGAAGCAAGAAGTGGCAAGTCCTCAGCGCCCAATAGGCGCCATTGATGCTGCGATTCCTTTCGTGCGCCTCCACGATGCTGTGTGTGGAGAGACTGACCGCACGTACTTCCCCGAGTCAGCTCTATCAAGCGGC
>JAUPKM010000667.1 GCA_030837445.1 Actinomycetota bacterium | reverse complement strand
GGATTCATCGTCAGCCCGGAGGGGACGTCGGTGGCCCTGATCGCCGCGACGTTCGCGCTGCTGGCGGCGGCAGCGCTGCTCTTCGTGGCCGCGAGCCGCTCGGCCACCCCGCCGACGGACCATCAGCAGCCTCGCCCGATCGCCGCTGCCGGCGGACAGTCTGGCGGAACCGATGACGATCGCGGCGAACGCACCGAATCGTGTTCGCCGGAGGGCTAGGTTTGCAGGGAACACACCTCGACAAACCCAGCCTCGCCGACCGGCCCGGCAACGCCTGGCCCATCGCACCGCAAGGAGACCCCCGTGACCACAACCGTCAGCGAGTCACCGACCACGAAAGCCGCCAAATCCGGTGGCGGCAAGGTCCGCGGTTTCATCTCCTGGCTGCTGGTCGTGGTCGCGGGGCTACTCGTGCCGCTGGCGATGGTCGCGTTCTGGGGTCAACGTTCGGTGACCGATACCGAACGTTGGGTCGCAACGGTGGCACCGCTGGCCGAGGATCAGGCGATCCGAGATCAGGTTGCGAACGCGACCAGCGAGGCAATCCTGAAGCAGATAGACAACAACACCACGATCGATGACTTCCTCAGCGGTCTGCCCCCGAGGGCGCAGGAGGCCCTGAAGACTCCGATCGAGGCAGCGATCAACAGTTTGGTCACGCAAGTGGTGACCAAACTCGTCAACTCGCCGAAGTTCCAGGAGCTCTGGATCAACGCCAACCGCACCCTCCAGTCGCAGATCATCGGAGCGCTGTCCGGGGACGAGTCCGGCGCCGTCAAACTCCAGGATGATGAGATCGTGCTGGACATCGGCACCGTGATCGAGACTGCGAAGCAGGAGTTGGTGGACCGAGGGGTCACCGCCCTCGCGGACCGGCCGCTGCCACCGGCGGCCGACCGCCAGATCGTGTTGATGAAGGGGGATCAGGTCAAGCAGGCTCAACTGATCTACGCCCTCACCATCCCGCTGGCGCGGCTCCTGCTGCCGCTGGTGGCCGTTCTCTTCCTGGCCGCCGTCGCGATCAGCACCCGACGGGCACGGGTGGTGATGGGAACCGGGATCGCGCTGGTGGTGGGACTGGGTGCACTCTCACTAGGCCTAACCTATGCGCGGGAGGCAATCTCCAACAGCTTCTCGGGCACCGCCTTCCAGGACGTCGTGGAGATCTTCTACATCACCCTGACCCGCTATCTTTCGACCGCGATCAGCGCCGGTCTGACAGTCGGCATCGTGATCGCCGTGGTCGGCTGGTACGGCGGCCGATCACGGCCTGCCACAGCAGTCCGCCAGTCGGTCGGCGGCGGCCTGCGGTCGTCCGGCGGTCGGGTCCACGGCGGCGCGTTGGCCGGTTTGGGCACCTTCCTTCGCGCCCATGGCACCCTCGTCAAGGTGGTTATCGGCCTGCTGGCCACCGCCGCCCTGTTCCTGTTCGAACCGATCAGCGTCTCCTCGGTGCTGTGGCTGACGGTGATCGCGCTGGTGCTCATCGCGGGGGTCGACTTCCTGTCCGGAATAGGAAGCGGCGACGCCGAAGACGCGCCCCCAACGGATGGGGCTACTCCGACGGTTGTGATTCCCACCAAGTCCTGAGGGCGTCGGCCGCGGCCGACTCGCCGAGAATTCCGCGGTCCAACCGTAGGTCGAGCAGGAACCGGTAGGCCCGACCCACGTCGGGCCCGGCAGGGATCGCCAGGATCTCCATGATCTGCGCGCCGTCCAGTTCCGGTCGCATCGCGGCGAGTTCCTCCTGCTCCTCCAAGTCGCTGATTCGCGACTCGAGCGAATCGTAGGAACGCTGTAGCGCCTCGGCCTTCCTGCGATTCCGGGTGGTGCAGTCGGCGCGGGTGAGTTTGTGCAGCCGACTCAACTGCGGACCCGCATCGCGGACGTACCGCCGGACCGCAGAGTCGGTCCACTCTCCCCCGCCGTAGCCATGGAATCGCAAGTGCAGCTCCACGAGTCTGCTGACCTCGTCGATCTGATCGTTGGAGAACCGCAGCGCCCGCATCCGCTTCCGCGTCATCTTCGCGCCGACCACCTCGTGGTGATGGAAGGAAACCCCACCGCCATCGGTGAACCGGCGTGTTCGAGGCTTACCGATATCGTGCAGCAGCGCCGCGAACCGGAGCGCGAAGTCGGGCCCGATCGCGGGTTCGTGGGCTGTTTCCAGCACAATTGACTGCTCCAGCACCCGCAGAGTGTGCTCGTAGACATCCTTGTGATGGTGGTGCTCGTCGATCTCGAGCGACAATGCCGGCAGTTCGGGCAGGATTCGCTCGGCCAGACCGGTGTCCACCAGCACTCGCAAGCCAGCCACCGGATCCGCACCCATCATCAACTTGACCAGTTCGTCCCGAATCCTCTCCGGTGACACGATGTCGATCCGACCCGCCATCGCAACCATCGCGGACCGAGTCCCGGCATCGATCCGTAGCCCTAGCTGGGACACGAATCTAGCGGCTCGCAGCATTCGCAAAGGGTCATCTCCGAACGACTCCTCGGGCGCCCCAGGGGTACGCAGCAACCCGGATACCAGGTCGGCCATACCGCCGTGCGGATCCAGCAACCCGCCGGCCGGGAGTTCGACGGCCATCGAGTTGACGGTGAAATCGCGCCGCCGCAAATCCTCGTCCAGTTCCTCTCCGAACGCGACTTCCGGCTTGCGCGAATCGAGGTCGTAGGACTCCGCCCGATAGGTGGTGATCTCCACTTGGTAGCCGGCCCGCTGCAGGCCGACCGTGCCGAACCGGATCCCGGTCTCCCAGAGAGCTTCCGCGTGCGGCGCAACCAGCTCCTTGATTCGATCCGGCCGGGCATCGGTGGTGAGGTCAAGATCGCTGCCCGGACGCCCGAGGGCAGCATCCCGGACGCAGCCCCCGACCAGCGCGAGTTGCAGACCCGCCAGCTCAAACGCCTCGACGATGGGCATGATCGCCTGCACCGCCGGCGCCAGGCCAGGACGTACCCGAGCCGTTGCCGCCGTAGTCATGCTCTCCGGATCCACTGCGCAAGCCTAGCGAGACGCCTCCGGGCGGCCTACGGCCTCTGGTGTCGTCAGTGGTCTCAATCATCCG
>JAUPKM010000100.1 GCA_030837445.1 Actinomycetota bacterium | reverse complement strand
CATCAAGTCCCGCACCGGTGGTGACAGGCGAACATCGGCCCACTGCGCCGACACCCACCCCGGACACGACGCCAACCACCACGCCGACACCACCCGTGCCAACCGCGACTCCCACACACCTTCCGACACCGACACCATCAGCCCCTCGGCCTCAGCCGCATCCGCGGCCTCGGCTGCCTCCCGCGCAGCCTCGGTGGCGGCATCGGGGGCATCGGCAGCCTCCTGCGCGGCGCCTTCGGCATCGGCTTCCGCGGCGGCATCGGCATCGGCGGCTGCGGCCCCACGCACGGACGTGGCCAGGTCGGCGTCGCTGACAGCAGCCACTTCCACGGCCACCCCCAGCGCCGCCGCCCGATCCAACACACCGACCGGGGAACTGTCCGTCACCGGCCACACCCCGAAGTCCCGCCACACCTCCACCACCACCGGCCCACCCGACCACGATGACGACCGTGCCATACCGTTCACCCCCCAAGGCGACACACCGAACGAACCAAACCGAACGAACGAACCGAACCGACCTGCAGTGCTGGACCGTCCTGCCCACTCGAACTTACGTTCTAAGGATACTTCGAGGGTCCGACAGTTTCAGTTTCACTGCGCCAGCCGCCCGTGTTGGATGGAGCCGAATTCCCACGGTGCGGCGCCCCGCTTGCCGCGGCACAACCACAAGTCAGTCTCGAGCGTGTCGCTCACGGAATCCGCTCACTCGTTTCGCAGTGGCCGGACGCGCCGCGCGAACTCGCCGGCGATGGTTCAGCGCAGGTCGAACAGTTCGTCTACCGGAACAGAAGCGGGCCTCTGCAGTTGATCGAAGCTGCAACTGTCGGCCGTCCGATCGGCTCGCCAGCGGTCGAACCGCGCGACATGCCGGAACCGATCGCCCTCCATCGCGTCGTAGCGCACTTCCAGCACGAGTTCGGGCCGCAGCAGGTGAACGTCCGTGCCGCCGTTCGCCCGCCACCGGGAGGGACCTCCGGGTGCTCGCACGCCCGCCGTCGGCGTTGCCCAAGGGTGGTCTGCGATCTCCTCATCGGAGAGTGCTGATGAGGAGATCTCGGACAGCAACTCCACTCGCCGGTCGGCAGCGAAACCTGAGGCCGACCCGACGTGTTGGAGGCGCCCTAGGTGATCGTGCAGCCCCAGAAGCAGCGAGCCGACCACGGGTTCGCCGGCGGGTCCTGGGTGCTGATGAGCGCGCCAGCCAGCCACCACCACGTCAGCGGTTCGCTGGTGCTTGACCTTCCATAGATCACGTTTGCCGGGGCGGTACGTCCCGGTCAGCGGCTTGGCCACGAGACCGTCGAGGCCGGCACCTTCGAATCTTCCGAACCACTCCTGAGCGGTCTGATGGTGAGTGGTGGCGGGAGTGATCGTGATCCTCGACGGCAAGCTCGAGGAGAGCGCGGTGAGTACGCGTCGCCGCTCCGCGAGTGGTGTGTCACGAAGGTCGGTTCCTGGTACCGCGAGGATGTCGAAGGCCACGAATCTGGTGGGGTAGCGGTTCGAGAGGTCAGCGATGTTGGCGCCACCGGCTTCTTTCCGTGGACGCAGCCGGGACGACAGGGCGTCGAAATCCAGCCGTTGATCTTGAACCACGACCAACTCGCCATCGAGCACCGTGCCGACAGGTAACTCGTCTGCCGCCGCCACCATTTCAGGGAAGCAGTAGGACAGGTCCTGTTGCGATCGGGATTGGATCATGGACCCGTCGACCGAGCGAAAGATTATGGCCCGGAAACCATCCCATTTTGGTTCGTAGAGCAGGCCCCCTGGCACCGCATCCGGGGGTGGAACCTCGGCGCCGACGGCCTTCGCCAGCATAGGCGCGACCGGCGGGAGCACCGTGACGACGTCAGTCATAGTGCTCCCACCCGTCGGCTGTTGGAGTCTTCAGGCGGGGTCTTCCGTGGCTTCCGGCTTCAGGCTGGAGACGGCCGTCTGGGTCGCGGCGTTGACCTTCTCAGACACAGCCGATGACTTACCGCCGCTCTTCTCGTCGACGAAGGCGGTCGCCTTTTGGACCGCATCGGCGGCCTTGTCGCCATGCTTGTCGACCAAGTCGCCCACCACGGCCTTCACCTGGCCGGCAATCTCCGTTGCCATGGCGCCTGCTGCTCCGCCAAGTTCGGTTGCCTTGGCGCCCGCCGCGCCGCCAAGCTCGGTGGCTTTGGCACCTGCCGCGCCGCCAAGTTCGGTTGCCTTGGCGCCGGCCGCGCCGCCGAGTTCGGTTGCCTTGGCACCTGCCGCGCCGCCAAGCTCGGTTGCTTTCGCGCCTAGTTCCTCGGCCTTGCCCTTGATATCGTCGCTTGCGCCCATCGGTCGCCTCCAGGTCGTCACAGGTGCCGCGGATGCGGCCTGCGGCCATGCTAGTGCCGCCGCGCCAACTCGTCGCGAAATGGCGCCACCCACACCTACCTTGCCCGTGCGGGCTGCCGTGGTCTCGGGTGGCTGCAAAGTCGGCGGCTGTCAGCGGCGCACTCGCCAGGCCCTAGAGTCAGTGGGTGCCAGTCGCCCACCTCGCAACTCGCAATCCTGAGTTGACACCGGACGAATTGCTGGCCTCTTTGGTGCCAGCACGACAGTTCGCGGCCGTGTCGTTCGACAGCTACCTGGCTGATCCGGCAGAGCCTTCGCAGGCTGCCGCGCTTGCGGCTCTGCGCGCATTCTCGGCCGAGCCTGCGCCGGCGGCGGGCCGATGGTTGCGCAGGCGGTCAGCGCCACCGGAGGATCGCAGCGGCGTCTATCTCGACGGTGGCTTTGGCGTCGGCAAAACGCACCTGCTGGCGGCTCTTTGGCACGCCCATGTGGGGCCCAAGGCGTTTGGAACCTTCGTCGAATACACGAATCTGGTCGGTGCGCTCGGATTCGAATCCGCCGTGAAGCAGTTCGCCAGCTATCGCCTCGTCTGCCTCGACGAATTCGAGTTGGACGATCCGGGGGACACGATGTTGATGTCGACGTTTCTGGGGCGGTTGGTGGCCGATGGCGTTCGCTTGGCGGCCACGAGCAACACATTGCCGGACCGGCTCGGCGAAGGCCGATTCGCTGCGGACGATTTTGTGCGCGAGATACAAGGTCTGGCGGCGCATTTCGATGTTATTCGGATTGAGGGTCCCGACTATCGGCATCGCGGCGACCCGCGGCCTGCAGTTGTCCTGACGGATGATGACTTGACGGCTTTGGCGAATGGAGCGGATCGGGCCGCGCTCGATGACTTCGGTTCGCTGCTGGATCACCTGCGGTCGGTCCACCCCTCCCGGTACGGCGCACTTGTGGCGGAGATAGATCTGCTGTGCCTGAGTCAGGTACGACCCTTGAGGGATCAGGCGGACGCTCTCAGGTTCGTGGTGCTGGTGGATCGGCTCTACGACTCCGATGTTGCCCTGGCCGGCTCGGGGATGCCGATGACGACTGTCTTCAGCCCAGAGATGCTGGCAGGTGGGTATCGCAAGAAGTACTACCGCGCGCTGTCCAGGATTTCGTCACTATCGCGCCCCAGCGCCTGACGAGCAGGCGCCTGCCCGGCGGAAGTCGAGAGCGGGGTTCATAGCGTCACCAGGGCCCGCTCGAGAATCTCCGATTCACCCGTGGCCAGGGTGGCGCCGACCGTGGCAGGTGTGCGACCGAATCGTCTGGCGACGAACGCCTCGGCAACAACCGGCGGCGCATGCCGGACCAGTTGGGAGAGCTGTAACAACAGAGCCATCTGCTCGGCCAGCCAGCGTGCGCGTGGTGCCAACTCCGCGGGTGCCACTGCCAGCGCATCCAATACGTCGACGAGGGCCCGATCCGCGCCCGCATCCACACCTCGGATCGGTTCGATCTCGGTGAGCCAGGCGGTTAGGGACTCCGGCGAAGTGGCCAGCGCGCGGAGCAGATCAAGGGCGTTGATGCTGCCCGAGCCTTCCCAGATTGAGTTCACCGGGGCCTCCCGGTAGAGCCGCGGCAGTCCCGATTCCTCGACGTAACCTGAGCCGCCGAGGCATTCCATCGCTTCGAATACCTGCCCCGGAGCCCGCTTGCAGACGTAGTACTTCGACATCGGCAGGGCGATCCGGCGGAATGCGTCCTCACCGCGATCGACGGCTGCGGCCAATCGCAACCCCAGCCATTGGGAGGCTTCGACTTCTACCGCGAGGTCGGTCAGCACAGTGCGCATCAGTGGTTGGTCGAGCAGTGGTCGACCAAAGGCGCTCCGGTGTGCAGCGTGCCAGCCGGCCTCGGTCAGCGCGGCCCGCATCAGCGCGGCAGACCCGAGCACGCAATCCAGGCGGGTGGCCGAGACCATCTCGACGATCGTGCGCACCCCTCGACCGGGGTCCCCCAACCGTTCGGCGAACGTGCCCTCGAATTCGATCTCGGAGGACGCGTTTGCCCGATTGCCGAGTTTGTCTTTGAGTCGTTGGATTCGAAATGGATTGCGACTGCCGTCGGGCAGTACCCGGGCGACGACGAAGCAGCTGAGCCCCGCCGGCTCCTGTGCCAACACCAGGAACAAGTCCGACATCGGGGCCGAACAGAACCACTTGTGCCCGGTGAGGAGGTGGCCGCCGTCCACCGCGATGGCCTCGGTGGTGTTGGCCCGGACATCGGAGCCGCCTTGTTTCTCGGTCATCGCCATCCCGGCGATCAGCCCAGCCTTTTCGGAGGCGGGGCGAAGTCCGAAGTCGTACTCACGGCTGGCCAGTCCGGGCAGGTAGCGCTCCGTCAACGTCGGGTCTGCCCGAAGTGCCGGTACCGCCGCATAGGTCATCGAGATCGGACAGCCATGTCCGGCCTCTACCTGGTACCAGCTCGCAAAGCCGGCCGCCCGCTCGACATGTGCGGCGGACCGGTCAGAGACCCAAGGAGAGGCGTGGAGTCCGGACGACACCGCCACGGACATCAATTCGTGCCACGCCGGATGAAACTCGACCTCATCGATTCGATTGCCGTAGCGGTCGTGGGTGTGCAGGGTCGGGGTGTTCGCGTCCGCTTGTTGCGCCCATCGTCGAGCTTGCGCGGACCCCGCTCGAAGGCCGAGCGCCGCAACAGCGGCGGGGTCACCGCCAAAGGCTGTGAGCGCCTCCGTCAACACCGAGTCGCCGTTGAGTACGTCGCGCTCCGGTATCGGCGGTGGCTGGTTGAGCACGGTGTGGGTGGCGGTCGGGGACGCTGGCGGGGCATTCGATCCGGAACCGTGTGAAGGCGCATGCAGGGAGGTCATGCTGGCTACGGTAGGCGTGTGCTGGCCTCACTGCGAAACCGACCCACCCCTGCCTGGGTGACGGCCGCAAAGGACTCGGCGGCGGGACTATTGGCTGGCCGGGTGATCAGAATCATGGTCTACCGTCGGGTGTTCGGGCTGTCTGCGGAAGGCGCCTTCTGGCTGGTCTTCTCGCTGCCATGGCTTCTGCTTGGCGTCGTCAGCATCATCTCCACCATCGACCATGCGCTGCCAGTGGACACGATGGCCGCTCTGCAACAACGGATCATGGGGGAGGCCAACGAGATTCTTTCGCCGGAGGTGGCGGCCGAGGTGGTTCAGCCGATGGTGCAGAGCTTCTTCCGCACCGACGCGGTCGACCTCACCCTGATCAGTTTCGTGGTGGCCCTCTGGTCGGGGTCGCGCGGTATCCAGACGTTCATTGAGACGAACATGATCGTCAACGGTGAGTTCGGGCGGCGGGGTTTCATTCAGATGCGCCTGCTGTCGATCCTCATCCTGGTCTCCGTCGCCATCCTGGTGGCGGTGTCGGTCCCGTTGCTGGTGATTGGACCGGGATTCCTGGCGGAGTGGCTGGAGACCCCGTCGTGGCTTGTCTCGTTGGTGTGGGGTGGGGTCGCCCTGGTGCTGGGCATCATCATTCTCACCGCGGTTCTGCATGGCACCCTGATCAACCGACCGAGTCTGCGATCGTCGCTGCCAGGGGCGATCATCATCGTGGTCGGGTGGTGGCTGGGTTCCTACGCCTTGGGTTTCTACGTCCAGCGGGTCTTCGAGCGCACCTCCATCTACGGGGTGCTGGCGACACCGATCGCCGTGATGGTCTACGCGCTGCTGCTATCGGCGGTGGGCTTCTTCGCGGCGACGTTCAACGCCGCGCTCCGCGGAATGGATGCCAGCCGCGACCGGCTCGGTGCCGAGTCGATCGAAACCTGACGTCCAGGGGGGCGTCAGCCCTTCGGGCACGGTCCCGTACCGACCGGAGATCTCGAGGAGGCCGCGGCGGCGGTAATCGGGGAGTACTGCGCTGGGGCCAGCGCGAAGGCAGACGGGTTGTCCTTGGCCCGCTGAGCTGACATCAACCCGGCGACCTCACCCCGAGTTGTCAGAAACGGACCACCGGAGTTCCCGGGCGCATTTGCACCCGCGATGAGCAACACTCGGCGAGGCGTCCCCGGATTCCCGTAGATGTCTGTGCCGACACCTAGGGTGTCGGTGAACTCGGACTGGACCCGGCCAGGATCTGACGTGAGGGCGCCCCCGCCGGGATAGCCGGCGATCACGCCTGGGTCGCCGGGCTTCGCTGTGTCGACCACGCGGAGTGGGGCGGCGGTCAGGCCAGGCACATACAACACGGCCACGTCCAGGTCGGGGTTGAACAACACAGTGGTGGCCGCGAGCGGTGCGGCCAATCCCGGCACCTGTACCTGTGGCTTGGCCATCGCCGCGACGACGTGGGCGTTGGTGGTCACGTGCGCGGGCGACGAGACATAGCCGGAGCCGGTGAAACCGAGCTGACACGCTTGTGCGACGCCGTAGACTCGGACCACGGACTGCAGCGACCTGACGACCTCGGTCGTCAGCACGTCGGCCGCCGCAGGCACGGGTACTCCGTCCGTGATCGAGGTGAGCCCGGTAATCCCTTGCGGCACGCCCATGTCGGAAAGGGAGGATTGAGCTCCGCTGAGAGTCTGGGTCGCCTGGTCCGGCAGGACTGCGTCGATCCCGCCGAGCACCTTGGATCCCGACACACTGGTACGCAGATCCTGATTCGGATAGGTCATCAAGGTTGTAGCTATCGACCAGGAGGCCAGAAGTGCGACGAGTACTCCGATCACTGCGCCGCCGCCCCGGTCCACTTTCGGTAGCGGCTTGTCTGTGTCCCGGCTGCGCAGCCACTGGCCCAGGTAGCCACCGAGGAAGAGACCGGTTGCGCACAGCACGATGGTCGCAGCGACCGCCGCAATCAGTCGGACTTGCGCCGGTACCGACCAGTCGCGCAGCAGCGGGATTATGAGTTGGGTGGTGACCACGCCGCCGAGGACGAGACCGGCGAATCCGAGGACCCCGCGCAGCAGGCCCAGAAACCAGCCCGCGAGTCCGAGTAGCACCACCAGAGCGACAACGCCCACGTCGACGATCCAACTCATAGTGCCTCCGGGGAGTCGACCGGCGGATCCGGTTCGCGCTGGCATCCTGCCACCAATGTCGCTACCAAGCACCTGACCGTCACTCTCCTGTCGCCGCGGATCGAGCCAAGGTGGCGGCGCAGTGGACGCATGTTCGGTAGTGTCCGGCTGAGCCCGAGTTCGGCCCCTAGGGCAGGTAACCGGCACTCCCGACGCAGGCCAGGAGCGCCCGAACAGTGCGTCTAGCCGAAGGATGAGGCAGTGTCGAAGATGAGGCAGTGTTGAAGATGAGGCAGTGTTGAAGATGAGGACCGCCGTTGGCTCGCGAATTGCCCGTGGCTGCGCCGTGCTCGCGGTGGCATCCAGTGCGATCGCCGGTTGTGCCGGGGGCACCACGGCAAGTGACTCGGATGCGAGTGCCAGCGGCACCACCGCAAGCACGACTCCGAGTGCGCCCACCGCCTCCGCCAGTTCGGCTGCGACAGCGGCCCTGACCTTCTGCTCGGCGGCCAAGGCTTGGGCGACCGCACCCGCTCAGGAGCAATTTCGGAAGGCGGTTGCGGCCGGTGACAATGCCGGCGCCACACAGGCGCTGCTGGCCTGGACCGCGGCGACCAAGCAGATGACCGCGGCGTTGCCGGATGACGCCCCCGAAGATGTCGAGCAAGCGTTTGCCACCTTCACAGCAACAATCGAGGGCGCCGGCCAGGGAACGGTGAAGACCGATGCGCAGGGTGAGTTCCAACTCGCCTCCCAGACTGTGACGGCCTACGTCGGTGCTGAGTGCACCTCGTCCCCGTCGCCCTCTGCGTCGGTGGATTCGTCGTCGCCGTCGCCCAGCCTGCCTTCGCCCACTGCGTCGGGGGCGTCATCGGGGGCGTCGTCGCCGTCGCCGTCGCCCAGCGTGACGGCTGCGCCGACGGAGTAGCCCTCCGCTGCGACGCTGGGCTACTTCGACGCTGGCGGATCGGTCGGTGGGTCGGTCGGTGCTAATGACCTCTCGTATTCCTGGTGCACCGACGCTGGGGCGTATTGCGGGGGAGGGGTGTACCTCAACCAGGAGGTCACAAAGATGGCCAAGGCCACCATCAGCAGGATCGCCACCCAGAGGAAGAACAGGAAGTCGATCCATACCCCGATCGGCGGCGACCCAGGCATATTCGTCCGCAACGGGACGATGGCGAACAGCATTGCGGCGAACCAGCTGGCCATGGTCGCCTCGACCCGACGCCGCTTGGTGGCCACCGATCTCGCCACTGCGAGACCGACCACGGCGAGCACGATCATCGACGCCAGCAGCAGCACGACGATCCCCAGGGTGGACCCGGCCCGGCGCACGGTCAACGCCACCGCGCTGGTGTTCGGATCCTGCAGTTCGGCCGCGATCACGAGGTTGTCTGCGTCCACCTTGGGGAGCGGACTCTGGCTGGAGGTCGACAGCACGTGCCAGCCAGGAAACTTGCCCCACACCACAGCTTCGGTCGGCAGTGGCGTGACGGTCTTGCCAACTGTGGTGCTGGCGGTCACCACAATGGGGGTCTGGTAACTGTCAATCGGATACTTCTCATAGGTGCTGCGCTCGACGGTCAGCTCGATGTCCTTGGTCAGTACCCGATCACCTTTGGCGAACTTTAGGACCTTGCCGTTCTGCGGCAACTCGACTTCGACGTCCTGGGCCAGCGCTCCCGCGTCGGTGACCAGACTCGACGGCGGGCTCAGCATCACCGACACTGCGACCAGATCCTCGGCGGGTTTCACACTGCGCGGATTGAAGTAGACGGTCAGCTTGTCCGTCGACGCCAACTGGGCCACTTCCGGGGTCTGGGTGCTCAGTCCGTAAATGACCAACACGCCCACGTACAACACCGCAGTCACGACCGGCCCGATCACCCACAGTCGCTTGGAACTGGTGT
>JAUPKM010000666.1 GCA_030837445.1 Actinomycetota bacterium | reverse complement strand
CGGCGACCTGCGCGACGGTTGCCGGGGCGAGGCGGCTCGCCACGATGTTGTCCCGAGCAGTGTCGGAGTAGACCAGGCCATCGGTGCGGAGGCTTTCCAGGGCGCCCACAAGCGACGAGACAAGCGCATTGGACAGGGTGGTGAGAAGAAGCACGAGGAAGATGAGCAGCGCGACGGCGGCCGTGAGCAGGCCGAACCTCGTCTTGGAGCGCTTCATCTCCGTGGTTGCGATGTTCATATGAGTCAAGGCTAAGGGCTTCATCGCGATGCGCCACTTGAATGACTGCGGCCCGGTTCAAGTGCTCGCTAACCGCGGCCGCGGTGACCCGCACTCGAAGCGTGCGTCCGCGGTTCAGAGCGCGCAGCAGGTGTTGGATCTTAAGTCTGTGCAGGGCGCGCGCTGACTAAGCCCCGCCTCCGCCTCCGCGGTTGAGGCCCCAAATTGTGCCGCCCGGACGTGTCGAAGAGGATGGCGGCATGAAGTTTCTGGATCTCCCGGGGTTGACCCGGGTCAGCAGGCTCGGGTTGGGCACGTGGCAGTTCGGTTCGAGGGAGTGGGGATACGGCAGTTCCTACGCGGAAGGCGAGGCCGGGCGCATCCTTACGCGGGCACTCGACCGGGGGGTAACGCTAATCGATACCGCTGAGGCCTACGGTTTCGGTCGTAGCGAACGAATCGTCGGGCGGGCCCTGGCAGGTCGACGAGATGAGGCCTATGTCGCCACCAAGTACTTCCCAATCGTTCCGATCCCCGGACTCGTGCAACGCCACGGCACAGGCAGCGCCAAGCGCCTCGAAGTCGAGCAAATCGACCTCTATCAAGTCCACCAGCCCAACCCCGTCATTCCTGATCGTCTACTGATGGCAGAGATGCGGTCGCTTCAGGAGACTGGCGTCGTCGCGGATGTCGGAGTCAGCAACTACTCCTTGGGCCGTTGGCAGGCGGCACAGCACGCCCTGGGATCCAGGGTGCTGAGTAACCAGGTCAAGTACAGCCTCGTGGACCGCGGTCCGGAATCGGATCTCATTCCCTGGGCTCAGGCCAATGATCGACTGATCATCGCGTGGAGTCCGTTGGCACAGGGCTTCCTGTCCACGCGCTACGACGCCGATCACCGACCTGCGGGGTCCGTCCGCAGAGCCAATCCAGTGTTCCTGCCAGAGAACCTACGCCGCGCCGCCCCATTGTTCGCGGTGCTCCGTGACGTCGCCGACACCCATGGAGCGAGTCCTGCCCAAGTGGCACTCGCGTGGCTTCTGCATCAGCCGAACGTGCTGGTCATCCCGGGTGCGTCAACCGTCGAACAGTTGGACCGAAACGTCGAGGCGGCAGACCTAGACCTCGACGATCACGAGGTGGCGGAACTGCGGGCCGCCGCCGAGGCCTTTCACCCAGTCTCCGGCCTGTCCGCGGTCGTGCCGACGATCACTAGTTGGCGCTCAGGGTGACGCGGCACTCAGACGGACGTGGAGGGGGCGCACGAGCTGCGTCCACACGCTCCACGAGGGCGAGCAATTGCTCGCGGACCTCATCGGCCTGCTCAGCGCTCCCGACCAGGCAGCCGCCAACGGCGCGCGGAACCGTACGTGCTTTCCTTCGCAAGTCGCGACCTTGCTTGGTGAGGGACACCTCAACGCTTCGTTCGTCTCCCTGGGCTCGTTCACGTCGAACGAAACCGGCCGCTTCCAGCCTCTTGAGTAGCGGTGAAAGGGTGCCACTGTCGAGGTGCAACTTGGCGCCTATCTGTCCCACGGTGAGTGTCGAGTGCTCCCACAACGTAAGCATGACGAGGTACTGCGGATAGGTCAGACCAAGAGCCGTCAGGACGGGTCTGTAGAGGTCCGTCATTCCTCTATGGAGGCGGTAGATCAGGAAACAGAGTTGATTGTCGAGCAGGAGCGCGTCATCAGACGCAGTTGGCTCGGTCACGGCGCCAGCGTCGGCTCCGGTAGCAACGCCTCAATGTCGTCCTCAAGATCGGCAGGTGAGGTGTTAGGCGAATATCGAGCGACGGTCGTGCCGTCGGGTGAGACAAGGAACTTGGTGAAGTTCCACTTGATTCGTGATCCGAGGACGCCGCCGACGCGTTCCTTGAGAAACTCGAAGACCGGGTCTGTTTCGTCTCCGTTGACGTCGACTTTGGTGGACAGGGCGAACGTCACCCCGTAGTTCATGGAGCAGAACTGCTCGATCTCGGCGTCATCACCTGGTTCCTGGTGCGCGAACTGGTCGCATGGGAAGCCAAGCACGATCAAGCCGCGATCCTTGTACTTCTCGTGGAGTTGCTGCAACCCCTCGTACTGCGGAGTGAAACCGCACTTGCTCGCGGTGTTGACGATCAGGACGGGTTTGCCCGCGTACTCGCTCAACGGCACGTGGTTTCCGTGATTATCCGTGAAGGAGAGGTCATGGAGGGAAGATGTATTGGCCACAACTAGATTGTGCACGATACAAAGTCTCGGGGCAACCTGAGTTTCCCGGCGACCACGCTCAGCACTACCTGGGTCTCCTGCTCACCAGGAATTGAGCAGGGTCGTCCCCTGTCGTCGACTGCGGCATTGTGGCTCACCGGCAGGGGAGTGCGCCTTCATCGGGGGCGTGTTGGCGAACCTGCCAGGCGCCAACTGACCCTCGGTCCGACGGCTCACTCGCGGGCATTCCGATTGACCGGGCCGACGGCCCCGTTATCGCTCGGGCGCGGCTATTCTCGAAGCGTGCCACGACGATGGGTGCACCAGGGCTTCGTCGCGGCGACGGCCTTGGCGTGTGTCGTCGCGGCGACCGGCACAGCCGAGGCCGCAGCGGCGCGGCTCGCGCCGCGAGCTACGCCAGCCGATCCCAGGTCAAACGTTCAACCGGCGTGGAAGAACTGGCCGGTGACCTTCTACTTCGGGATGCGGCGCGCCGACGCAAACGCCGGTCGTCGCCTGGTCCAAGTCGCCACCCGCGGCGACGCCCGATTTCGAAAATGGTTGACTCCGGCTCAAGTCGCTAGCAGCTTCGGGGCACCGCGGGCCAACCAGGAGGCCGTCCGACAATGGTTCTCTGATCGAGGGTTCGCAACGACCTTCGATGCCACAGCGAGCTTCGCTCAGGTCACCGGGCCTGCGCACCTTTGGGAGTCGGCCTTCGGTCTGCCCCTGATCGCCCTGTCGCACGACACCACGTTCGACATCCCGGGAACCCTGATCATGTGGAAGTCGGCCAGTCCTCGACTTCCCGCCGCACTGCTGGCGTCCCTCAACTCCGGCGAGCTGGTGTGGGAGTACTCAACGTCGCAGGCGTTGCCGTCGACAGCGGCGGTGAGGGGCGACCTGAGGGCGCCTCGCAACGACGGGACCTGGGTCGGCAACTGCCGGCAAGCACAGAATCTGGAGAGTTGGCGGGGGACCTACTCCTTCGAGCAGGTGGTGCACGCCTACGGCTTCTTGCCCATTCGCCGAGCGGCCCGTGACGGTGAGGGTGTCAGTGTGGGCATTGTTACCCCCGGCGAGGGAGTGAACGAACCCAGTACGCGGGTGGCCGAGGCTTGCTGGGGATGGCCGCGTCGAGACACCCGGATTGTGCTCGGAAGCGGGCAGACGACACCCGCCCCGCTGATCTACTCTGGGTTTCACGAGCCCTCCCTGGACTCGCAAGTGATCCGTGGGTTCCTGCCGCGCGCCAGTCTGGTGAATTACCAGGTCTGGACCGACCAGGATGTGTGGTTCTTGGCGTTGGCCGCCGTGGCGGCCGACCCGGCCCGACCGTCGTTGGTGTCCCTGTCCTACGCCTACTGCCTGACACCCGGCGTCAGGACCTCGTTGTTTGACGCGTTATCGACGCGCCTCGGCCTGATTGGGACGACGATGATTGCTGCCTCCGGCGACGGTGGGGCGTACCCGTGCGCTGGCCGCAAGCCCACGGTGCAGTGGCCCGCGTCCTCGCCGGCCGTCTTGGGCGTAGGCGGCACGCGGCTGTCGGTGAACCCGGCCAACAACCGCGTGGGAGAGGTGGCCTGGAACGACTTCCCTTGGTTGTCCGCAGCCCAGGCTGGGGGAGCCACCGGTGGTGGGTTCTCGTTCAACTATGCACGTCCATTGTGGCAACGAGCCCCCGGACTCGCGCCCGGATCCGGCCGGGTGGTGCCCGACATCGCAGCCCACGCTTCGAGGTTGCCGGGGTGGCCAGTTGTGGTGCGCGTCGGGCGGTAGTCAGTGTGGTCGCGCGAAAGCCGCACTTCGGCCGCCGCACCCCTGAACGCAGCCGAGTTGTCGGCGATCACCACCGTGAACGCT
>JAUPKM010000665.1 GCA_030837445.1 Actinomycetota bacterium | reverse complement strand
GGGCCGCGAACGCCCAGTCCTCGTTGGAGATGGCCGCGAATGCCCGATATTGAAGCCGCGAGCTTGGTGTCGACCGGTTTGCCCGGGGGTGCACCGCAGCTTGAACAGGCTGGCACCAGCGCGAGCGGATCCGGCGCAAGCCAAAAGATTGCCAAGCCCTAGTCGGCCGACAGCCGATCAACGGCGGCCGCGAAAAGTTCGGTGTGTAGGTCGACGTCCGCGGCGGTGGTCGCCGGGCACATCAGCGCCATGTTGTGGAAGGGGGTGATGAGCACCCCTCGGTTGCTCATGTAGAGGTGGAGGTACTCCTCCAACTCCGGATCTGTGGCCGCCGCCGAATCCGTCCCACAACTGGGCGCCGGACTCGCGAACCGATACTCCGCACGGGCGCCGAGCTGACTGACGGACCATTCGACACCGGTTCGATCGATAACGTCCTGCACACCTTCCGTGAACCGCGAGCCGAGGTCGATCATCGGACCGAACGCATCATCGGTCAGCACCTGGCCGAGGGTGGCCCGCATGGCTGCCAGCGACACTGCGTTACCAGCGAGGGTGCCACCGACCCCGCCGACATCGACCAGATCGGCGTCCGGGCTGACCAGCGCCCGTTCGGCCAGTTCCGCCGTCAGACCGTAGGCCCCGCAGGGGATCCCCCCACCGAGGGACTTGCCGATGACGAAGATGTCCGGCCGCAGGTCCCAGGCAGCCGTGCAGCCTCCGGGACCAGCGCTGAAGGTGTGGGTCTCATCAATCAGCAGCAGTGTCCCGTAGCGGTCGCACAGCTCCCGGAGGCCGGTGAGGAAGCCCGGTTCGGGCAACACGATGCCGATATTCGTCATGGCAGGCTCGGTGATCAGGACAGCGACATCCTCACCGGCCAGCGCCCTTTCCACCGATTCCAGATCGTTGAATTCAGCCACCCGAGTGGTCAGCTCGAGTGCCACCGAAGCCCCGACATTGCCTGGCCGTGAGACCGTGCGGCCGTCGGCGTCCAACACGGCGAAGGTCTCATCGACCGTTCCGTGGTAGCCGTAGGAGAAGGAGCAAATGCGCGATCGGCCGGTCAGCATCCGCGCGAGCCGCAACGCCCAGCGATTGGCATCGGAGGCGCTCAGCGCGAAGGACCACTGCGGCAGCCGGAACCTCCGCGTCAATTCTGCGGCCACCCACTCGGCATCCGCGGTCGGCAGCATGGTCGTAATCCCGCCTAACTCGCCCGCCCGCTCTACGACAGCGGCAACCGTCGCCGCAGGCGAGTGGCCCGCCATCGCACCGGTGTCGCCGAGTGCGAAATCGACGTAGGTGTTGCCATCGATATCGGTGATTCGATTGCCGACTGCCGACTGCAGGTACATCGGGGTGCCACCCGACCACTTGTTCATCCAGGTCATCGGCACGCGTCCGAACAGGTGGTCGGCGGCGGCGTACTGCTCGCGGCTGAGTGGATTGCGCAGTTCATGTTGGGCCCGTTCCTCAGCCAGGAGGAGTGCAAGCCGAACTCGGTCGATCGCGGTCATGGCGAACCTTCCTGCGGGTCGGACACTTCGACCTACACGGTAGCGCCGATCGGTCGTGGTTCCATGGCAGGATCAACCACGATGCGACGGAATCGGGCACGCCAACCACGGCTGCGGCCGAGGGTGTTCGCTGCCGCGATCCTCACCGGTGCCGCCCTCGCCGTGACGGCCTGCGGGTCGGCCGCAATCCCGACGGCTTCCGATGCGGCCCAGAACTGCCGCAGCAGCAATGAACAACTTGCCGCCATTGCCACCCAGACCAACCAGGTGCGGGCGGCGGCCGAGGCGAACCCGGTGGTGGCGGCGAATGGGTTCGCCAGTCTTGCTGCTATCACCGCCGACCTGCCCGACTGCAGCGAAGTGGAGTCCCGCCGGGCTCGCGAGGCCTACCTGCGGGCGCTCCGGGCGCAGAGTGCGGCCTTTGCCGAGGCCGGCACAGACCGCCCTGCGAACCCGGCGAGGCTGGCAGCCGCGGACGCCATGCTCGCGCAAGCGCGAGCCGCGCTGGCTGACTCAGCAGCCTCGCAGTCGGCGGCAGCCGCGTCCCGGTCGGCCGAGGCGACCCCCGGCCAGCCCTAGCCCGCACCCGGTTAGTGTGGAACTGCCGCACTAGGCGTGGGAGGTAGCTGTTATGAACCCCGACGACGCTGGCAGCCCCAAGGACCCGCCTCCACCCCCACCACCCCCACCGCAGGTGGCATCGGCCTCCCCGGCCAAGCTGCCGCCCGCCTCCCGCCGCTGGGTGCGGTTGCTGATGCTCGGCCTGGCAGTGCTGATCGCAGTGCTGACGCTGCTGTCCGTGCTGCAGCGGATCACCGACAACCGCCCGGGTCGCACCGATCAGGAAACGGTCGAGGACCTCACCGAAATCCACAACCGGCAGCAGCTTGAGGCAAGCGTCCGGGCGGCCGTGATCGCCGACGACCCAACCCTGCAAGCGTCCACCCGAACGCTGGTCAACTGCACCCCCGACGGCCCACGCCACTACTCGTGCTTCATCGACCAGGGGCCAGGGAATATCCGGTTCATGTCGGTCACCGTCGGCGCGGACGGGGTGACCTGGAAGGAGGGGTGAGGCACCCCAGCGGCCTCGGCAGTCACGGCAGTCACGGCAGTCACGGCAGTCACGGCAGTCACGGCAGGCTCAGCGCAGTCAGGCAAGTTGCCGGGCGGCCAGCGCGGCGAATAGGCCATCGGCCCGCAGTAGTTCCGCTGGGCTACCTGACTCCACGATGCGACCGCGTTCCATCACGATGATGCGGTCGGCATCGCGGACCGTCGAGAGTCGATGCGCAATCACGATCCGGGTTGTCCCCAATTCGTTGATGCACTCCGTGACGTGAGCCTGGGTGGCGTTGTCCAGCGCCGATGTCGCTTCATCCAGCACCAGGATCGCGGGGTTCCCCGCCAGCGCCCGGGCGATGACGAGCCGCTGCCGCTGCCCCCCTGACAGTGAGCCGTCGTTGACGATCGGCGTGTTCAACCCCATCGGCAGGGACCTGAGGGTCTCCGCGACACCCGCCGCCTCGGCCGCCTCCCACACCTGATCGTTGGTTAGCGGACGACCGACCCGGATGTTCTCGCCGATCGTTCCCATGATCAACCGCGAGGACTGCAGCACCACACCCAACTGTGACCGCAGGTGCTCGGGATCAATACTTCGGATATCGACCCCGTCGTAGAGGATGCTGCCCGCCTCCGGGGTGTCGAAGCCCAGCAGGAGCCGCAGTAACGAGGACTTACCTGCACCGGAGGGTCCAACGAACGCCACAAACTCGCCCGGACGGATCTTGATCGATACGTCATGCAGCACCGGGGGGCTATCAGGTCCGTACCGGTAGGACACCCCCGAGATGGTGATGCCGCCCCGCAGGCTCGGCGCCAACCCACCACTGCTCGCCGCCTCGGCGGGTGCTTCGACCACCGAACTCGCCTGCCGCAGGGTCTCCGTCACCGTCAACGAGGGGAGCAACCCACTCGCCAGGATCGCAACCGCGCCGATCGCCTGCGCAAGGGCGGCGGTGAACATCAGGTAATCCGCGGACGTCACCTCGTAGGCCCCCTGAACCGCCACGAACACCACCACCAGGGTGGACGCCAAGGTCGGAAACACGGTCAGGATTGTTGACGTGGTGGCGTTCGAGAGGGCAAGCCGGTGGCGGGCCTGCGTCTGACTGGCGAACGCTTGCGCCCAGTACGCGCCCACCCGATCCTCGGCGCCGCTGGAGCGCACGATGCTGATCGAGGTCAGCATGTCGACGGCCAGCGCGGACTGCCGGCGCGTCTGTCGGAGCGACTCCTGCACGAGGAGGCGCTGCTGGTGCGCCGAACGGTAGAGAATCGCGCCCTCGACCAGCACCAGCAGCAACCCGGCGACTCCGAGCACGGTCCCGCCGCTGAACAACAGCAGCAGCGACGCGAGTGCGAATGAACCGGTCACGGTACTCGCGGCCAACGGAGTCGGAAGGACCGAGCGGGTCATGATCGGGGCCAACACCCGAAGCGCCATGTCGCCCCTGGGGATAGCCAAAACCGCAGTCACGGGCATGGAGAGGAATTTCTGCCAGAGTGCCAACTGCGCCGTGTACTCGCCTTTCGCGCGCACTTTGGCGGCGAGCAGGCCAACCCGGGTAGCCGCGAAGGCACCCAGCAGCAGAGCAGCAGTCAAAGCAGCACCCAGCCAGAGCAGTCGGACCAGGTCGTTGTCCGGCACGATGGCCGAGAACACGATCGAGTTCGCGAAGGGCACCAGCATGGAGGTGCCAGCACCCAGCAGGCACCAGAACAACAATGCGGCGATCTGCCAGCGCGACATCCGCACATGCGGGCGGACCCAGCGTCCCCGACGGTTGAGCTTGACGCCGGAGATCACCTCCAACACCGTGGATTCGATATCGACCGCGGCGTTGCCGCGATTGTCAGATCGTTCCACGTCTACGGCCTTCATCCCGCCGTGGGCGGGGGTAAGTGCCACCGCAGTCGGGTCGCCGGCCGCCGCCGTGGTCAACCCGATGGCTGGGACCGCACCGCCGGCCACCCATGCCGAATCGACGGTGACGAGCCTCGTCCGGACACCGCGCACCGCCAGTATCCGTCGCAGCTTCGGGATGGTCAGACTGCCGACGCTAGACGGCAGCGGCGAGGAAGGTCGCACTCCGGCCCATTCGCAGACCCGAGCGCAGGCCTTCATGGACGGGTCGGGCGGCGCCCACATCGCCGTGTCGCCGGCATCCACCGCGGACGACATGGCGGCCGCGGCGACGGCGCGGCTGGCGTCCCTGGCCTGTCGGTGAGTCGATATCAACCGCTGTCGGGTGACCTGCTGCTCAGCTGACGCGGCCAACGCCGGCAGCGGATCCAGCGACGGCGCCTCCCCGAGATCAGCCGGGTCGAGTCGCGCCTCCGGCGCCCCCACCAGGTAAGCGTGTGCCTCCGAAGAGACCTCGGGCACGTACTCGCCGGACGTCAGGGTCGCCAGGTGCACGGGGAGACCGTCATCGAGGAACATCACCATCGCCGTCCCGGCGACCACTCGCATCCCCGCGACCTCCACCAGGTCGACCGCACTCGAGCCGGTGATCCGCAGCTGCTGTCCTGTCATGCGATCAACTCCGCGTACCGTCCATCGAGCGCCAGCAGCTGCTCGTGCGTGCCTCGTTCGACGGCGACTCCCTTGTCCAGCACGATGATTTCGTCGGCGTCCCGGATCGTCGAGAGCCGGTGGGCGACCACGATCGTGGTGCAGCCGCGCCGGCGGATCGCCGCGTCGACGGCAGCCTCGGTCACCGGGTCGAGCGCCGAGGTCGCTTCGTCAAGGATCAGGATTCGGGGGTTCCGGGCGAGCGCTCGGGCGATCCCCAACCGTTGCAGCTGGCCGCCGGAGAAACCCCGCCCGCGGTCGGCGATCACCCAGTCAACCCCGCCGGGCCGGGTCAGTACCTCGTCGGCGACACAGGCATCCACCAACGCCGCCTGCACGTCTGACAGCGGAATCCGATCATCGAGCAGAGTCACATTGTCGCGAATTGACATCGCCATCAAGGTGACGTCCTGCTCCACGTAACCGATACAACTGGTCAGCACCGGCGTTGGGATCTGACTCGTGGGTACACCATCGATCAGCACCTGGCCCGACCACGGTCGAGTGACCCCAGCGACCAGCCGAGCCAGCGTCGACTTGCCACTCCCGCTGGCCCCCACGATCGCGATCCGGCGCCCGGCCGCGACGTCCAGGTTGAAGTCCGAAATCAGCGGTTCGGCCAGGGATCGATAGCCGAACACGATGTCGCGCAATTCGACCTCGCCCCGCAGCGGTTCCCAACCCGCGACCGAGGCGGTGGAACCGACCCGTTCGACCGGCTGGGATTGGACGTCCTCGATCTGGCCGAGCGCCCATTCGACGGTCTGCATCTGGTCGGCCGCCGACATGAGTTGACTGACCGGTCGAAACTGCATCAGCGCGAGGGTCTGGACCGCCACGAGGGTGCCGAGGGACATCTTTCCCTGGATTACCAAGCCTGCCCCTACCAGCAGGATCAGCATCTGCCCCACCCCGACAAGGAGGGCCGGGGTCGCGACCCCGAGCATCATCCTGCGGTCGTTGTCGGCCCGGGTCGTCTCCAGCGAGGCGAGTCGGTCACCGAACATGTCGGTGAGGCCGCTGGTGTCCCCGATCGTCTTCACGGTCTCGAACAGATCAACGGCGCCACCGGCCACCGCCGTCACCTCCGCGAGGTCTCGCACCTCGCGGCGCATCGCGTCCCGCCGGGATCGCAGCCAGCGCCACTGCCAGAGCCCGAAGGCGGCCGCCACCAGCAGGGCAACCAGCGCGAGTAGTGGTTGCAGCGCGAACAGCATCACCGTGGCCGCGATTCCGAGCGTGGAACCGAGTAGCGCTTGCGATACCGGCCCCGCCAGGACGCTGGCGACCGGTGCGACGGCGTGGGTGCGCTGGGCCAGGTCAGGTAACGCCCGAGAGGTGAAGAACCGCATCGGGGCGGTCAGCAGGCGTCGCATCAAGCCGGACCCCATGTCGGCGATGATCACCGACTGCATCCGGGCGAAGACCCGGTTGCGGAGCAAAGTGGTGACGATCTGCAGGATCGCCATCAGCACCAGCGCTGCCACGATCTGCGGTACCGCGGTGGCGTCGCCGGTCATCAGGAAGAGATCCACGAAATCGCGCAGCAACCACGGCACGGAGAGCGCCGGCAGGACTGCCACCAGGCTCAGCACCAGCAGCGCGATCAGGCCCGAACGGACACCTCCACTCGCACGCCGGAGCGGACTCCACGGCGAAGGTTTGGTTCCGCCCGGCTGGAAGTCCGCGCCTGCGGTGAACGACACCCCCTCGCCGGTGTAGTCGCGGTCGAACGAAGCGGCATCGACCCGGATTCGTCCGTGCGCCGGGTCGTTCAATCCCCACCGACCCGGCTGCCAGCCCTCCAGCACCACATAGTGTCCGTGCCGCCAGGTCAGGATGGCGGGCAGCCCGACGCCCTTCACTTCCGCGGCGGTTCGCCGGAATGTCGTCGGCTCAAGGCCGTAACTCTCCGCGGCCGCCACCAGGTCGGCGAATGCGGCCCCGTCGCGGCTGATCCCGCAACGGTCCCGCAGCTCCTCCGGCGAGGCATACCGGCCGAAGTACTCGAGCACCATTCCGAGACAGGCCGCGCTGCTGTCAGCGCCCTCGATCTGCGGCCGACCGGGCACCATTACCCGAACCCGTGAGGTCATCGCCAACTGACCGTCCCAACGCCGAACAGCGGCACCAACGCCTGCCGACTCGCCACGGCGCGCATCGAGATGCTCGATACCAGCAGCACCGGCGAAGGGGGGCCCGAGCCGAGCGTCCAGGCGTAGCCGGACGGGGTCGAGGGGTCACTCTGCAGGTCGACGTAGACCTGTACCACGGGTTGGTCGATGTCCAGGGACTTCAGCAGCGAATCATTGCCGCCGGCATAGGCGAGTAGGCCCTTCGAGCTCGCCGGCGCAGGTGTCACGAATGAGACCGTCGCCCTGATTGCGCCGTACTGCGATTCCGGGAACTGCTGCACCGAGATTGCCGCCGGCATCCCCACATTCAACGACGACACCTGGCCGATGGGCACGAAAACCGAGGTGGTGGTCAGGGTCGGGGCTCCCGAGGTACCCACCTTCCCAGTCCCCTGAGCCGGAACGATCTCGGCCAGGATGTCGCCAACTTCCACTGGGTCTCCGTAGAGCCGTCCACCGTTGATCAACTCCCCGGCGAAGTTCGACACGACCGGGACATCCGGACCCGACGAGGGCCTGATCACCGCGATCTCCTGACCCACCGACACTCGGTCGCCGACGTCCGCCCGGTAGGTCACAACCGTCCCTGCGGCCGGTGCGACAACCGTCACGACCCCGTAGGGAGGTAGGAGTAGCCCCGACCCACGGACCACCGTCGGGGACTGTGCGGCCGCCAGCCAGACGCCTACTGCCAGGGCGCAGGCCACGATCGAGACCACGGCCACCCACACCCGCCGCGGAGTGACGACGAGGGCATGGGCGACGACCGGTTCCTCGCCATCCTCGTACTCGGGCGTCTCGACCGTGACCGGTGACCTTGACATGCACCTCACTCCTTGCCTTCGGGACCAGCGCAAACCGAGAGTCGCAGAGCAACCCGGTCGGTGTCCCGGCGTACAACCTAGCCCGGAATCCGCAGGTCGGCGCAGCCTTTAACACGGTCGTAGGTCAACGAACCCTGACTACTCTCGTGATTGACATTGATCTATGTCTCGCTAACAATACCAATACCGCCATCAATCACGACGGTTCCCGCCACGAGAGGTGTCCCATGCAGAACATCCGGTTGGCGAGTGTGCTCGCGACCTCGCTGTGTCTCCCGGCTCTGGGAATTGCCAGCCCGTCCGCAGCCCAGCTACCGACGGCCGTATCGGCTACCCCTAGCTGGACCCTGACCTGGGCTGACGAGTTCAACGCCGTCGCCGGCGCCAAACCCAGTGGCACCAAGTGGGGTTACGACCTGGGCGGGGGTGGGTTCGGCAATGCCGAGCGGCAGTACTACACGAACCGCGCCGAGAACGTCTCGACCGACGGCCGCGGCAACCTCGCCATCACAGCGCGGCGGGAGACCCTCCCCGGCAGCTCGTGTTGGTACGGCAGCTGCCAGTACACCTCCGGGCGGATCCTGACGAAGAACAAATTCACGCAACGCTACGGCCGCTTCGAAGCACGGATGAGGCTGCCGGCCGGCCAAGGGGTGTGGCCGGCATTCTGGATGCAGGGCGACGACACCGGTTCGGGCGGAACCGCGTGGCCAGGCCGCGGGGAACTCGACGTGATGGAATTGATCGGTAGGGAACCCTCTACCGTGCACGGGAGCCTCCATGGTCCGGGCTATTCCGGCGGTGCCTCGATCAGCAAGAGCTACACCCTGCCGAACGCTGCGAAGTTCGCCGACGGCTTCCATACGTTTGCGGTGGAGTGGGCTCCCAATAGCGTGCGTTGGTACGTCGACGGTGTCCTCTACCAATCCCGTACCCCGGCCGACCTGCCGCCGGGCAAACCGTGGGTCTTCGACCAT
>JAUPKM010000664.1 GCA_030837445.1 Actinomycetota bacterium | reverse complement strand
TTCCGGCGGCTGCCATCACCTCAACGCACTGAGCACGCGTCAGCATCCGACCGCCGGAAAGTGCCTCGCCCAGCACCTCGCACGCCAACTCAGCATCGGCCTCGGACAGGCCCAGGAACGCGCGTCGGCGGGCAGCCCCGGCCAGCGGTTTCGCACCCATCAGGGTCAGCATCCACTGGGCGTCCGCCGGCGGTACGAAGTGGACGGTGCCCCGCATCGGCCAGGTTCGAAGGATCTGCCCCGAGTCGATCGCGTCGGTCACCGTGGCGATATCGGCGTTGGGAACGCGCAGGCCGAGCGACCACATCGCGGACGCCAGATCCTGCGCCTGGATGGCGCCGAACCAGTCCACCACGCTGGCCGGCGTCGCGTTCCGATCGACCGGTTCGGTCTCGGTCAGCAGCAGGCTGTCCAGTCGGAGGGATCGCAGCGCCTCATTCAGGTGCCCTGCGCCCGCCCCATCTGCTGGCCCCTCCGGGTGGGGGGTGCGGCGGTTGCGCCCGGTCATTTCCCGTACCCGCGGGCCAGTACCTCTGCCGCCTCGCCAGTACAGGCCGCATCGGTTGGCGGGCGGGTGGTGGCGGCGGTGCCGCCGCTGAATCCCACGATGATGGGGGTTCCCACCGCTTCGGTTAGGTCGAACCATTCGGCCCAGCGCTGCCGCGGGCTGCCTGCCACCTGTAGCACCTGAGTCTTGGGCCACCACTGCTCCGGATACGCCAGGATGGCCTTCTCCAGGTTGCCGGTGGCGATCGCGTCGACCGCTGCCTGCACAGCCGAGGGAAACGCGATGCGTGGTGAGCCCGCCTGCAAGACGGCCACCGGGACGGCGATCACGGCAGCTTCGGCCGAGATGGGACCCGCCGCGGAACTGACGGTGACGCCCGCCGGATCCTCGGTCAGGGTGACGGCCTTGACTGGGATTCGCAAGTGGACTGACAGGCCCTTTGCCAACATCTGCGGCACCTTCGCGAATCCGCCGATCACGAAGGAATCGCCGCCGGAGAGGTCTTCGCCCTCAGTGAGCGCGGCGACGCCCAGGCGGTCGAGATCGAGTCCGAACTCCTGCACCACCTCAGCGGTCGCCGCCAGTCGGCGCTCGGCCGAATCCGGGTACCAGTCCTGTTCGGCGAGTGCGGCCTGGACGGATAGTTGGGTCGACGGATCGCCTTCTGCCAGATCCGTCAGGAGGCGCTGGAGTTCGGCGGCTGCTGGGAATGCCGCCGGGTTTGCCCGACCAGTCGAATAGTCGTGAACCTGGGCATTCTCGTAGTCCGTGGGAGCCAGTGTCAGCCCGGCCTGCTCGACCAGAGCGGCCACCGGATTGCCGGACACGCCGTGGATCCAGGCGGCGCCCAACTCAACCGGCGGACCCAACGCGGCACTGGTGCTGACCCGACCACCCACTCGGTCGCGAGCCTCCAACACGGTCACCGACATCCCTGCGGCCACCAGATCCACCGCGGCGGCGAGTCCGGCCAGTCCGGCCCCGACGACGACGACGCGTGCCCCGGCGGACAGTCGGTCGACCAGCAGCCGGGCGGCCCGTTGGCCGGAGGTGTAGGCGCCCTGGACGGTGGCCGGGAAGTCTGTGGCGGTGTACTCCCCAGCCAACACGATCCGGTCACCGACAACTGCATCGGCGAGGGTCTGCCGCACGTCGGCGGCCGAACCAGCCGGCAGCGCGGAGTATGAACCGCGGGCGAAGGGATCGCTGTCCCAGCGGGTGATGATGGATCCGCTGGGGGTCATTGCTGAGCCCGGTGTGCCACCGGAGTCGGCGGGTGACACCTTCAGTGTCGGGTCGGCCGAGGAGTCGGAGCAACCGGCCAGGGCGACGGCTCCAGCACTGAGGGCACCGAGGCGCAGGACTGCCCGTCGATCCCAGAGCGTCCGATCCGAGAGCGGTGCGGCGGCCATCTATTCCTCCGAGGTCGTGGGGGAGTGTGCGCTGGTGCGTCGAGGCCTGCGGACGTTTCGAGGCGTCCCCAGTGTCACCACGATGGGTTGTCGCCGTCCACCTGGCGCCAGCAGTACCAGGCAACAATGCTCCGATACGGCCGAAATCTCTCGCCGAGTTTGTCCAGTTCGCTCGGTTCGATGTCGCCTGGGCGCCCGTGGATCTGCTGCCACCCCCGCCGCATGGCGAGGTCCCCTACGGGCCAGATATCCATGCGGTGAAGGGTGAAGATCAAGAACATCTCGGTGGTCCAGCGGCCGATTCCCCACAGTCTCATCAGTTCGGTCCGGACCACGGTGTCGTCGCCGGCGGCGATTGCCGGTTGCAGATCGAGGGCGCCGGAGTGGAAGGCCTCGGCGAGGCCGCGAATGGTCCGTGTCTTGGCGCCGGAAAGCCCCACCCCACGTAGCACCATGTCATCCAGTTCAAGGATGCGCACCGGTGTCAATTGGCCATCCAAGTGTGCCTTCAGCCGGGCACAGATGGTGTTGGCCGCCTTGGTCGACAACTGTTGGGCCACGACCGAATCCACAAGGTCGGCGAACTGGGCGTCGAGGTCCGATCCGCGGTGCGATCCGGCCGGGTGGGTCTCGGAGTTGCCGATGGGGCAGAAAGGTGAATCGGCGATGATCGGTTGGAACGCTGGATCGATTCGGAGAATGTGCGCGATCGGGTCGCCGGCTGCCGACTGTGTCATGTCGGTATCGGATCCTGCCTTCCTCGCTCGCGGAAGCTGACGTCGCGCCACCGTCGGAGGGCTTGGCTACCCTGGGCGCGTGACTACTCAAGGTACGTCCGGTGGGCTGTCGGTGCGAGTCGGGGTCAGCGCGATTGTGGTGGTCGGCCTGATCGGGGCCACCTGTCCGGCCGTCTGGGCGACCCCGCCGCCGCCTCGGCCGACTGCCACCTCGGCGGTGGCCCCCATGCCCGGCCAGGAGACGTCGGGACCGACGGTCCGCGGAGAACTGCGGCCGCACCTGACGTTCGCGATTGCGACTCCATCGCCGCGGCAAGGTCAGCCGATGCGCTTTATCGGCAGAGCATCGCCGGCCACTGTCGGACGTCCGGTGGCGCTGCAGGTCTCCGTGCCTGCCTCGGCCAAGGCCTCGGCGTCCGCTCGGGCCGCAGGTTGGCAGACCCTCGCGTGGGGCCGCACCAACGCGGCTTCCGCCTTCAGTTTCACCATTGATCCCGCCGCCGGGGTGCACACCTATCGGGCCGTGCTCCCAGCGAAGGGTTGGACCAGTCGGAGTGTCACCACCACTGTGGCGCCGGCGTTGTTCGACGTCATCGTCCAGCCACAGGATCAGCGCACGGTCGCGACCGTCACCAACGCAATTCGCACTGCCCGGGCGTCGGTCGACATCGTCGTCTACAACCAGGGTGCCAGCGACATTGCGGCTGCGCTGGCCGCTGCCAAAGCCCGACTGGCCCGGAACAAGCCGAAGTCGCCCGCGATCCGGGTGATGGTCAACGGACAGTGGAACTCGGCCAGCAAGACCCACACCCAGAATCAGTACGTCAGTCAGATGATGACGCTGCTGGGGGTGGACCCGACCACCGGACGCTCTGCCGACGGTGTCGTCGGCTTCAACTACTCGGCCACCAACTTCTCACTCACGCACCAGAAGACTTTGGTGATTGACGCCCGCAGACCTGACGGTCGGGAATACTCGTCGGCGGCGTCGTTGCCCGCCACGGCCCGCGCGATCGTGGCGACCTTCAATCTGCAGGCCAGTGGCTGGCCCTGGACGTATCAAGGCGCCACCCCGGGCGCGAACTGCGACGACGGCAATGCCACATGTTCGTTCGTCGGTGGCGGAAAGGGCACGCGCGATTTCGGCGTCATCGTTCGCCGTCCGGCCGAGGTATTCACGGTCGAGCGGGTGTTCTCCTCCGACTTCGCCGGGCCGACGCCCACCGAGGCCAATCTGGGGCTCGGACTGAACCGTCCGAACAGGCTACTCGTCTGGAGCAACGGCACGATCGGGGTCGGGTCGCCGCCTCCGTCCGGGTTCGGACCAATCTTCAGCCGGAGCGCGGGTTCCTACCCGGCGTTCGCGGGGCAGACGGTCGGTAGCGGGTTCTACCCCTACCCGTACTACCGATGGGTTGAGGCGGCACAGGCCACTCCTGACGTGCACCTGGGCACGGTCGCGGGTAACGCGAACGCGGTCCACCTGGGCATCATCAATCGGGCGGCCGCCGCAGCCCGCGCGGGCAGGCCCGCCACGCTCTTCATCTACAACGAGGAGGACAGCGACGACCAGGTGTCAGCCGCGCTCAATGCCGCCGCCGCGGCCGGGGTGACGATTAAGTTCGTGATGTCATTCAACGCCACCTACGGCGGGGCCTATCAACAGCTCGTGACCACCACCCGGCCGGATGGGTCACCCGTGAATGCGGCCGTGCACCTGTACCCCACGACCAACGACTACATGTATATCCACGCGAAGATGATCTATGCCGATCTCGACTCGGACGAGGTCTTCGTCGGCTCGCAGAACTTCTCGGAGAACTCGTTACTACAGAACCGCGAATTGGGGGTGCACCTGCGGCAGGCAGACGGCACTCTCACCGCTGCCATCAGATCGTCGCTGACCGGGACCTTTGCCGGTGACTTCGTCTACCTGGGTGCGGATGTGCCTGGCTGCCCGATCGTCGCCGTCACCCCTTCGCACACCTGGAATCAGCAGAGCGCGGGGCTCAACACCGACACCGGCTGCCCGATCGGAAGCGTGCATAGTCCGGGTGCCCCCGCGGCGATCCAGGAATCCAACGGTGCGCCGCAGACCCCCAGTTCCTACTTCCCGTCGCCATTGGGGCAGATCAGCAACCAATACCAGCCGCCGCTGCCGCAGGGACCGATCCGCACCTTCACCGCACCGGACTTGCAGTACGTCTGTCAGGACGCTTCCCGCGTCGCCGCAGCGGGCGACTGCCCGACTCCCCCCTGAGGTTGCACGGCCGGCCCAGGTCCGGGACCAGGGAAGTGGCAGAGTTGGCCTTGTGGACGAGCAAATTTCTCCCACCGTGCGGCCGCTGCGGCGAACAGAGTTGGACACGGTCCTCGGCTGGGCCGCGGATGAGGGTTGGAACCCCGGTCTGGCAGACGCGACAGCGTTCTGGGCGGCTGATCCGCACGGATTCTGGGCCATCGAGGTCGGCGGCGAATTGGTGGGTAGCGCCTCCTTCGTTGTCTACGGTCCGAAGGTTGCCTTCGCGGGCTTGTTCCTGGTGACGCCGCGCTGGCGAGGACGGCGAATCGGGGCCACAGCTGTCGTCGACCTGTTCGCCAACTGGCTGCCCCGGATGGACCCTGACCCGACCATTGCGATCGATGGCGTCTTTGCCATGCAGGACTACTACTCGAGCTTGGGATTCCACTTCACACACCGGAATCTACGGATGACTGGGGTGGGACGGAAGCTTGAATCGGCGACAGGTCGCGCCAACGCGGCGTGCGAGTTGACTACGATTCTGTTCGAGCGCGTGGTGGAGTTTGATGCCGAGCATTTCGGTGCCGCCCGTCCCGACTTCCTGCGTCACTGGATCGCACCGGCGGGCGGACGCGGAGTCGCGCTGATGGCGGGCGAGCGCATCCAGGGAATCGGAGTGATCCGACCCTGCCGGGTCGGCTTCAAAGTAGGTCCGTTGTTCGCCGAGCAGGAGAGTGTCGCGGACGCCATCCTCGGGTCGTTGTCCGACTTTGCGGCCGGTGAACAGTTGGTGCTTGATATCCCGGAGTGCAATCCGCAGGCAGTCGCACTGGCATCGCGCCTCGGACTCGAGCAGTCGTTCGGGTGCGCTCGGATGGTGCTGGGTCCGGTGCCCGCCCTCCCGTGGCAACAGGTCTACGGTGTCACTTCGTTTGAACTCGGCTGACATCTGCCGGTGAGCTCTACGTGTGAGGTCGCCGGTGCCCGCTCGGGACCTAGTTGAGAATCGTGGTCGTCGACGGTTCCTTGGTTTGGGCCGTCGACGTTGCTGCGGCGATGCTGGGTGCGACCACCTGGCAGTCTGTCGGCTTCCGTCCAATCGCGCGCAACCCGCTGAGGTCTCCGAGCCCCCACCTGGCGGAAGGGACACGCACGATGGAGTACATCACCTGGTATTGATCGGGGTCAGCGTGCGCCAAACCGACCGCGTGGCCCAATTCGTGCATATAGACAGCCAGCCGTAGTCCGGTCGCGCCGCCGGTCAGGATTGGATCGGACAACGCCCGGTTATCGATCACGACGAAACCGTCGATGATCCGCGGCGGGACCTCGGAGACCGAACTGAAGCCGCCGACCCCGCGGTTGTAGACGGTACCGGGAAGCAGATCGGACCTTCCGTAGCCAACGCCAGCAGTGGCGAATGCCATCGAGATTCCGCTTGGATTGGTCGGGTCATAGCGGTTTGACTTGGTGGGCATGAACTTGGTGCGACCGCCATAGACCAGTGGTAGACCCGAGCGTGACTTGATGTTGGCGATGGCCAGCTTGACCAGCGCCTCCTCCTGGGCGGTGCGAGTTGGGTTTGGGGCCAGGGCGCTGCCGAAGTTGACCTTCACGATGATGGCTGGCTTGCACGGATTCCACCTACCCGGACTGGCCTTGGTGCCACTCGCGGGTGCCCAAGCGCCCGCGGGCCCCAGATAGGTCGAGGACAGCCACTTCAGAACAGAGGACGCGCGCCAGCCGTAGTAGCCCCGGGTGTAAGTGATCGTGACGGTCGCAGATCCTGCGGTGGTGGGCTTCGGCGTGCAGTAGACGCCGTAACTCACGATTACGCCGCTGCTGTTACGAGTTGCGGTGCGGTAGACACATTTTACGGAGGTCGGAAAGGTGAGCCTGATCTGCGACAGGTACCGGATACCGGCAGCCGCGCTGACAGGGTATGTGATCGGCATCGGCGCCCGCGGTGGGACGGCCGCGACTGTCGCCTGCGGCGTGACAATTTGGCTGCGGGCGTCCGCGACCGCGGGCGTACCGGCGATCGCCAGCACTGCCGCACTGATCGCGGTCAGTGTCGCAACAGTCACTCTCGATAGCCTCACTGTGGGATTATCGCCCATCACGGGGGGTGACTACAACGATGGCCCGCTTTTCACCGTAAGGATCTCGTCCGGGCTTCTTTGAATTCCGGAGGAGAGCCGAGGGAAAATCGGGGCCGGGCACCTTGAGCAGGGGACACGGAGTCGGGAGATTGCTGACTCCTCGACAATCGCGCCACGAACCTCGACTGCCTCACGGGCCAGTCGGCGTCCGCCTTCCGACAGTCGATGGACGAGACGGGGTCGCCCCTCGAGCGAATCGTTTCCGTTCCTGCGCATCCAATCCCGCGGTGACAGCGCGGACTGCATCGCCGGGCAACCACACGCCGCCAATGGTTGAGAGTCCCGAGCGTCAGAGCAACGGTCCTCCCTTAAGTTTGGCCGAGCGATGGAGCCGCCGTGATTGTCGGTGGTGCGAAGTATTCTTAGAACGTAAGTTCGAGTGGGCAGGTCGGTTCGGTTCGTTCGGTTCGTTCGGTTTGGTTCGTTCAGTGTGTCGCCTTGGGGGGTGAACGGTATGGAACGGTCGTCGTCATCGTCGTCGAGGGGTGGGCCGGTGGTGTTGGAGGTGTGGCGGGACTTCGGTCTCTGGCCCGCCGCCGATGCCGGCGCCGAGGCTGCCGCGCAGCAGGCTGCGGCCGCTGCGGATGCGGCCGCCGAAGCCGATGCCTATGCGGATGCGGCTGATGCCGGTGCGGGGCTGGGGGTGTCGGTGTCGGGGGGTGTGTGGGAGTCGGGGTTGGCACGGGTGGTGTCGGTGTGGTGGTTGGTGTCGTGTCCGGGGTGGGTGTCGGCGCAGTGGGCCGATGTTCGCCTGTCACCACCGGTG
>JAUPKM010000663.1 GCA_030837445.1 Actinomycetota bacterium | reverse complement strand
TCACCGGCGCCGATCCGGCGGTATACCTCTGCCGCCCGGGCATCCAGCGCGACTTCATCGCTGCCGAGTAGATCGAGGAGGCGACGAAAGGCCGTCTCCACTCCGCGCAGCAGCACCGGACCCATTGGCCCAGCCATACTTCCCCGATAGCCTGGCACCTCGGCCTCGATCGCGTCGATAGCGGCCGCGATGGTCTTGGGCAGGACCGGCATCAGCAGCGGTCCAAGAGTCGGATCCAGCGCGGAACATGGACGGCGCGACCCTTGTGACCCCTCCATCATCTATCACCTCGTGCTAAATAATCGCACGACTTTCTGTTCTGAGCCCCCGTAACCCCGCATGGAACTATCCACCAAGCTTAGAGGTATGACTCATGACCATCGAAGCACTCGGCTCGACGGTGCCGGTGCCAACACCATTGCGGCCTTCTTCGACCTGGACGGCACCCTGATCCCAGGCTCAGCTAACATCCCATTGGCCAAGGCGGCCTTCCGGGCCGGAATGATGACGCCGAAGGAACTCGCCAAGGATCTACGCAACGGCGTGTCGTTCATCCTCAAGGGCGCAACCGACGAACGCTCCGAACAGGTCCGCGATCGGATCCTGGCCGCGGTAGAGGGCTACCCGGCCGCGCAGGTGGAAGCTTTGGCGGATTCCTTCATGGCTGCCCTAGTCGACTCCGTCGAACCGACGATGCAGCAGGTACTGGACGAGCACGCCGATCGCCACGAGGACCGGATCGTTCTGTCAGCCAGCCCGACCGAGATCGTATCGAGGTTCGCGGCGGAGGTCGGTTTGGAGCACGGCACCGGAACCACCTCTGAGCGCGATGCCGACGGCGTGTACACCGGCAGACTGGTCGGACCCTTCTGCTACCGCGAAGGCAAAGTTGCGGTGATGAGGCAGTTGGCCGCCGACTACGGCTATGACCTGACCAAGAGCTACGCCTACTCCGATTCCGTCAGCGATCTACCGATGTTGGCCGCGGTCGGCCATCCGGTGGCCGTCAATCCAGAGCCGGCATTACGGGACCTCGCCGCCGATCGCGGCTGGCCGATCATCGAAACGTCCGCCACCCCCCGCTCCAGGTTGACGTCATTCGCGGGGATCACCCGATTGGCTAGGACCGTCGCAGCCGGCACCGCTTCCGGCGCGGCGTCGGTGACCGCCGCCGCCTTGAACGCTGCCGCCGACAGCGTCCGAAGTACCGCCCGGACCGGACGTCAGCTGGCTATCAAGGGCGCCCCGGCAAGGACCAGCAAGCGGTTGTCCTTGAGCGATGCCCACCATGGCTGAGGAACCGCCGCCCCGAACGGCGACCCCGGCATCCGATGGCCGACCGCCACACCAGGGCGCTGCCGCCGCACGTGCCACGGCGGCTGCCGTCTCGGAAGTCTCCACCACGGTCGAACGGATGCAACGCGCGGTCTTTGCCCGGATTCGTCGCAGCAGCACCGCCGTCTCGACTGCTGTGCCATCCGCCAGCCCGGTCGGCGACACCACCGCCAGCATCGTTGATCTACTCGAGGCATCCGCCGCGCTGACCCATTCCGCGGTTCGACTGACCGGATCCGCGGTCGCCGCGACTGTCGGCGCCGGCCTGCAGGCAAAGACACCGCCTGGCACGCTTGACGAGTCGCCACGTGGGGCCGCGACGCTCGCCGGTATCAGTGCGGCCTTTGGCGACCACCTGTCCTCGTCGGCAGGCACGATTGCACTGACCACGCCAATGTCCGTCCGCCGCCAGGGTCGAAGCGTGCCCGTGACGGCCGCGGCACTTCGGCAGTCATACCCCACCGCTGCACCGGGCGTGGCGGTCTTCGTGCACGGGTTGGCCGCAACCGAACTCGTCTGGGGTGAGCACTACCCGGCAGCCGTGCAACCGCTGACCGCTGTCATGTTGCGCTTCAACACCGGGGTGTCCGTTGAGGCCAACGGCGTGGCCCTCAACCAGTTGTTGGCGGACCTGGTCGACCAGTGGCCGGTGCCGGTGGAACGGATCGTGTTGATCGGCCACTCGATGGGCGGTCTGGTTATCAGATCAGGCATCGCTGCGGGACAGGCGGGAGATGAGTCCTGGCTTAGCCGACTCACCGACGTGGTGACCCTGGCAACTCCGCATCGGGGTGCACCGATGGAGAAGGTCGCCAGCACCGCGATTCGGGCCCTCCGGTTGGACGCAGTCGCGTCGCCACTGGCAGACCTGTTCAACCGTCGAAGTCGTGGCATCAAGGACCTACGGTTCGGCGCCGTCCATCCCGAGGACTGGGGCAGGTTGGATCCGGACGACGTACTTCATGACACCACCTCGCCGCAGCCACTGCCCGCCGGTGTCGACCACCATGGGGTGGTGGCGACCCTGGCCGCAGATCCCGGCGGACTCTCCGCACATACCCTGGGCGACGGTTTGGTTCGCCCAGCGAGTGCCTCCTATACGCCCGGCGGAGAGCACCGGACGCTCATCCACATCCCCGCCGCGGGCCACAACAGACTGCTCGACCATCCCGATGTCGCGGCCCTGCTCCACGATGTGGCAGTGGCTGGTGCCAGCCGGGCGTAACAACAACCCTGACCGGATGGCCGATCGGCGCCTGCTTTCCTGACTGTTCATGTCAGGATTGCCCGCATGGCCAATACGCGGACCGATGCCGGCGGGTCGAGCTGGCGGGAGAAATGGCAGCAACTCACCCGGACCAGCTCCGGGGCCCCCGACGAAGAACTGCACCTGGACCGCTCACTGAGCACCTTTGCGGTATTGCTGCTGGCAGTCGGCTCCGTCATCGGCACCGGGATTTTCGTGATCCTCGGGGTGGTAATCCCGATTGCCGGGCCCGCGGTGGTGCTGTCATTCATCCTGGCCGGTTTCGCCTGCCTGTTGTCGGGTCTCTCCTATGCCGAGATCGCGAGTTCCCTTCCAAGTTCGGGTTCGGTCTACTCCTATGCGTACGCAAGCGTCGGGGAACTCGTTGCCTGGATCGTCGGCTGGTGCCTGATCCTGGAGTATGGCGTCGGGGTTGCGGCCGTCTCAGTTGGTTGGAGTGAGTATCTGAATGAGGGCCTTCAACAGGCCTTCGGCGTCACCGTCCCACCTGAACTGTCCTACTCCCCCGCCTCGGGCGGGATCATCAACCTGCCCGCGGTCGTACTGGTGCTCGGAATGGCCGCTGTCGTTTCGGTCGGGGTGAAGGAATCGGCTCGAGTGAACGCGGCGCTGGTGCTGACCAAACTAGTGCTCATCGTGATCTTCCTCGGGATCGCCTTCATGGGCTTCAACTCCGCCAACCTGCACCCGTTCCTGCCACTGGGGGTGGCCGGGGTGCTGGCGGCGGCCGGCAAACTTGTCTTCGCCTACGCCGGTTTCGATGCCGCCGCTGTCGCGGGCGCCGAGTCCAAGAACCCGAGGAAGGCCATCCCGATCGCGATCGTCGGCGCGCTCACCCTGATCACCGTCATCTACACCCTGGTCGGACTCGCCGCCGTCGGCGCCTGGCCCTGGCAGCAGTTCGAAGGCTCCGGCGGCGAGGCGGCCTTGGCAAAGATCGTGCAGGACGTGTCCGGCCAGGCCTGGACCAGCGAAATCATCTCGGTGGGCGCGATCATCGCGATCATCAGCGTGGTGCTTGCCCTGCTCTATACCCTGTCGCGGATCATCTTCACGATGAGTCGCGACGGTCTGCTGCCCAAACGGTTCGGTTCCATCTCACCTCGGACGCGGACACCGACCTTCGCAACCTGGTCGTTGGCCGGGGTGCTGGCCCTACTGGCCGCCTTTATCCCGCTAGACGATCTGGCCGCCGCCATCAGCCTCGGCACGCTGGTCGCGTTCAGCATCGTCAGCATCGCCGTGCTGGTCCTGCGCCGCACCAGCCCGGACTTGCCCCGCCTGTTCCGGGTCCCCGGCGGCCCGGTCATCCCGGTCATTGCGGTGGTGATCAATCTCGTGCTGATGCTGTCGCTGCCAATGGCTACCTGGATAGTGTTCGTAGTCTGGTTGGTGATCGGACTTGCGATCTACTACTTCTACAGCCGGCATCGCTCGATCATTGGACCGGGCAGAGCCACCACGACGAGCGGAGAGCCCGGATGACCAAGAACGACTCCCCGGGTCCACACTCGCTGGGGCCGCTGCCGGAGCAGCCACAGATCCACGACAGCATGCTGGATCTGATCGGCAACACCCCGCTGGTCCGGCTGCACAGCCTGGCCCCCGAGACGGGCGCAGAACTGGTGGCCAAGGTGGAGTACTTCAACCCGGGTGGCTCAGTCAAGGACAGAATCGCGGTCCGGATGATCGATGCCGCCGAACGGGATGGTCTGCTGGTCCCCGGCGGAACCATAGTCGAGCCGACCAGCGGCAAT
>JAUPKM010000662.1 GCA_030837445.1 Actinomycetota bacterium | reverse complement strand
CTCCTATGCGGGCGACGGCGATCCGGTCAGTCGGGACATCACGATTCTGCGGCCCCGCGTATTCGGCCAGAGCTGGGGGCGCGCCTTCGCCGTCGTCGGCGGCGACCGCATCACTTGGCGGAATGTCTACGCCGAGCGTTCGAGCGGGGCCGCAGAATCGTGATGTCCCGACTGACCGGATCGCCGTCGCCCGCATAGGAGACGATCGCGATTCCGTCATCGCCTGAGTTGCGGACGACGACGTCGGTAACGGTACCGAGGCCGGCACCCTCGGTAATGTGGATCGCGTCTGCCCGGGTGTTGCGGACCGTCACCCGGGTGAGGCTGAAGTTGCGGGCCCCGCCGACGTAGACCCCGGCGGCCGCCGAGCCGTCGATCAGTACATCGGTCACTCGGATGCCGCTGTAACCGCCGAGGCGCAGTTTCATCTTCTCGTACTCGACCCAGCGCTTGCTGGTGGCAGCCATTCGCAGCGTCAGGTTGTCCACCCGGATGTTGTGGTTGCGAAGCAGGATCGCCGAGGTCTGTTCGGCGGTGGCCAATAGCGTGCCGCCACCGGTGAGCCGAACTCCCTGCTTCGCCACTGTGAGGACCTCGGTGTGGCGAAAGGTCCTGCTGGCGGGGAACACGAGCGTTCCGCCCTCGGCTAGCGAATCCAACGCCCGTTGGATCGCGGCAGTGTCGTCGGTGACCCCATCCCCTGCAGCTCCAAAGGCGAGCACCGAGACGGCGTCCGCCGGTATCGGGATCCGAATGGCCCGTGGAGTCGGGGGCGCCGCTTGAACCACAGGAATGGGAGTCAATTGGGCTACTGCGGTCGCGGTACCGGTGGGGAGTCCCGCGGCCGTCGCCGGAACAGCACCCAACGCCGACGCCGCGACCGCCAGCCCAATCGATGCGAACACCACGGTCGGCAGGCGCCGTCCGCCCGATGTCCGCCGTTTTCCCATACCGTGGGTATCGGCGGGTGGCCGGTCAGACCTGAGATCCGGCCACGAACGCTACCGCAGCTGACGGCTCCGCCGACCGGTGAAAAGCCATGCCCAGCGCCGCAATTTGCCTGGCAGCGCCTCATGCAGCCAGGCGGCATCATCGCCATGGACGAAACCGGCCGTCGAGCCGAGTCCGAGCATCAGGATCACGAATACCACCCCACCGGCGAGCAGCGCCAGTAGCGCGGCGGGGCCGCTACCGGTGCCAATCGCGCCGATCACGGCCAGCACAATGGCCGCCACGACCGCGGAGTAGAGCAGCACACCGAGCCATCGACCCGCCTTCACCGGGAACCGCCCTGCGGTCCGCCACGTTAGCGCCAGCATGATCACGGCCATCGTCGTCTGACCCGCGAGGTTGGCGATCGCAGCACCCCAGGCCCCGTGGTCGGCCACCAGCAGCCACGCCAGCGACAGGTCCACCACCGCCCCGATCGAGGCGCCGATGATGGGCAGCCGCAACCGATCCGCGCCGATCCAGAAGGTGGCGCAGAGGTTTCCGGAGGTCACCAGGATCAGTGAGAGCCCCATCAACGGCACCAGATCGGCGGCAAGTTGATAGTCGCCGCCGTACAGAACGAGGACCAACACCGGCCCCAGGCAGACGACGCCCGCCGTAAGCGGCAGCGACGCGACCGACACAATTCGCAGGGCCGAGCCGAGCATCTTTGAGGTGCGCTCGATGGTGCCGGCGCCCAAGGATTCGGAGACACCCGGTAACCCGGCCTCCACTAGCGACATCGGCAGAATGGCTGCCGTGGAGACGACCATGAAGCCGATCGAGTACATGGCCAGCTGAACCTCGGTGGAGTACGCCTGCAGGAAGAGGAATTCCATCCGGCGCTGCACCACCTGCAGCAGCAACTCCATCACAAGTAGCTGCCCCCACACCCGGGCCAGCCGGTGCGGGAGCGGTCGCACCGCCCCCCACTTCAGCGGGCCCAAGGTGCGGCGCAACCACACCAGCACGAGCAGCGCACCGACGGCATTCGCAGCGAATACCCCCGTGATGCCGAACCCCGCCAGGATCGCGACGACCCCCAGCACCATCGCCAGGCTCTGCGTCACGAGCCGACGGGAGGACACTGAGCGCCAGCCACGGGTCGCGACCAGGATCGAGCCGTACCCCCAGCCGACCCCGTTGATCAACGACGACAGCGATACGACCAGCCAGGGAATCGGGTTGTCGCTGGCGAGCCCGATTCCGGTCAGCACCAGCGCCGAGATTGCCCCGGCAGCCATGTTTGCCACGAACGTGACCCGAGCCAGGTGGGCGAAGGCGCTCTCGTCCTTGGCTCCGATCGATTCCGACAGCAGCCGAATCGACATCACCGTCACGACCTGCAGCACCAGCGCCGAGAGCAGGGCGTCAACGTAGGAGATGAAGCTCTGCAACCCGAGCAGCTCGGGTCCCAGGATCCGTCCGATCGTGATTGAGAGCAGGGCCGTGCCGAACAGCGGCACGAACTGGGCAATCGCCATCCAGATACCGCCGACGACCGCACGCTGGCGCGACTCCGAACCGGACGGCGACTTCTCGTCCTCCGCCGGATTCGGCTGGTCGCCGTCGCGGCTTGTTGCCATCCCTACTCCGCGTCACGCAGCCGGCCGAAGGCGTGGGCGCGGGAAATCACGGCCGACGCTCGGGTGAGGCTCCGATTGCGATCGTGCTCCAGTCGGGCGTGGTCAGCTCCCAGCCGTCCCTCGGCGTCGGTGTCCAGTTGCCCCGAAAGCCGCTCCGCCAGGGCATCCGCCAAACGGGTCGGATCCTCGACCGGAACGACTGCGCCGGCCCCAGATCTCGTCACCACTTCACTACCGGCCACATCGGTGGTGACCACCGAACGGCCCGCGGCCAATGCCTCCAGCATCGCCAACGACATCCCCTCCCACCGCGACGGCAGCACCACCAGATCTGCCGCGGAAACCCACGGTCTGGGGTCGGGCATGGATCCGGCGAAGGTGACGCCAGGCGTCCCGGCATTCTCCAACTGCGCGCGCAACTCCCCGTCCCCGACGATCACCAGTTGTGCCTGCGGCACCCGCTGCAACACCTGCGGCCAGGCCTCGATCAGCACGTCGTGGCCTTTCTGCCGACTCAGTCTGCCGACGCTCACCGCCAGCGGAGCATCGCCGAGGCCCAATTCCGATCGTGCCGCCGCGCGATCGGCAGCATCGACCTGCGGCCAACCTGGTGGGACCGGATTGCGCACCACGAACAACGGCACGTGGATTCCCCGCTCCACGGTCAGCTCCGCCTCGGCATCGGATACCGCGATCACCGCGTTGGTCCAGCGGGCCGCCTGTCGCTCCCAGTTCAGCGCAGCGGGAGCCAGTTTCGCCGAGAGGGCCAGGAAGGACCAGGCGTGCGGCAGGTAGACCGTGGGCCGAGACGCGCGAATCACGAGTCGGCCGACCAGGCCAGCCTTCGCCGAGTGGAGCACGACCACCGCCGGATCAATCAAATCGATGATCGTAGCCAGCACCGCTGATTCCGACCGCACACCGTGCACCGGGCTGCGCGCGGCCGCCCAGAGGTGACGGGTTACTCCCGGCACGACGTTGGCCTCGGCACCGGTGGCGACGTGGACATCCCAGCCGCGTTCGACTTGGAACCGGGACAGTGCCTCGACGTAGCCCGCGACCCCGGCATCCACAGGTTGGGCAACGTGCAACACGCGCATCTGTGAATCAAACGGATCAGCCCCGCTGACCCCTCGCCAGCCAGCGGGATCAGTGAACGTCATGACGCGTCCTTTCGACGGCCCTGCGGCGATCGACCAGCCAACGCAGTCCGGGCGACAGCCACCGTCTCGAGGGCCACGTCGTCCCAATCTCGGTCCAGCAAGGCGGTCGTGGAGGCCCGTTCACGATCCGCCGACATCGCCTCGATCAACGCACCGGCCCACAGATCTTGCCGGGTGGTCGACACGATTCGCGCTTGGCCAGCGGCAGCCTCGCCCAGTGCGGGATCCTCAGACGTCAGCAACGGGGCGCCAAAGGCCCTCGCCTCTACCGCCGGCAGCCCGAAACCTTCAAGCAGGCTGGGCATCGCCGCAACTCGAGCGTGTTCGTAGCACCAGCGCAGTTCACCATCACCGACATGGCCCAGTAACCGCAGCGAGCCCTCTCGCCGGAGCCGTTCGACGCCCGGGCCGAGCGCAGTCGTGCCCCAGCCGGGCGGTCCGACCACCGCCAGCACCGCGTCCGGTACCGCCGCCACCACCTCGGGCCATGCACCAATCACCAACGGCAGGTTCTTCCGCGGCGACTGGTCACCGACCACCAGCGCGAACCGAGCTCCGATCAGGGCCGCAACCTCTACGCTGGGCGTGCTCAGCAGCGCACTCGAGGCCGCCAGGCCCACCACCTGTGACTTACCGGCGGCGGCCGGGACGTAGTTGCACAGCCGATCCCGGGTGGCTGCGCTGACGCAGACGATCGCGTCGGCCTCCCGAACCGACTGCAGATACGGACCCCGCAACAGCGCCCGCTTGGCGGCACCGAAATCCCACGGTCGATCCAGCGGCAACATGTCGTGCACTGTCAGCAGCCTCAGCGCGCCACTCTCGGGCGGCAGCAGATGCTTGGCCCCGTGCACCACATCGAAGGAAGTGTGTGAAGTGGGCATGCCCCATCCTCGACGCTCCAGTAGTGAGGTTACCGGCACTGGCAGCGACCGGACCGGATGAACCCGGTCGTGGGAATCCAACTCCTCCGCCCACCAGGATGCGGCGGCCTCATCGGCGACCACGTGCAACTCCACCTCGGGGGTCCGCTGAAGACCGCGAGCCAGCTCCACGACGTACCGGATCATGCCCCCGCCGCCACCCCCAGCCGGCACGTGGCTGGCCAGCAAGAGCCAGCGAAGCGGTCGGCCCGGCACCATCCCGACCGGATCGTCCATCCCCTGATTCACTGTGCCACCACCCGCTGTCGCTTCGGTCCGGCCCGGGCTGTGGGCAACGGACGATCCTTGACCCGCATCAACCACCATCCCACCACGGATAGCACCACCAAGGTGGGCAGCAGCCTGCCTTGGGTCCAATACAGGTAGCGGGGCAACTCGAGCAATCCGGTGAACATCGGCGGGTAGACCAGCAGGCCCACCGGGTTCCCATTTGTGAACAGCAGGTAGAGGATGCCGACGATCAGGCCGGCACAGCCGAGGAAGATCAACCCGCCGATCGGCCCGAAGTCCACAAACGGATCACAGATACCACACGGATTGTTGAACTCAGGGTTGCCGAACATCACGAAAATCGGCTTCAACTCCGGCGCCGGGGCACCGTTGAGCCGGTCGTACAGCCCGAGTTGCTCGGCTCCGGGGGCAGTCCAGATTCCCTGCAGACTCCGGTAAGGGACATGCCCTTCCTGATTCTGATAGGTCAGCGCCAACTGCCCGTTGTTGTACGCCGTGGCGTAGTACCCGGCGAATCTTTCGATCGCGAATTCCACGAACGATCCGGAACTGCGCGCCCGGTAGAAGGTCCAGGATCGGGAATATTCGAAAATGCCGAAGAGGGCGATGGCAGCCGGCATCAGGACTGCCGGAGCGAACCGCAGCGCAACGCGAATCGAGTCCTTCCGGCTGCCAACGGCCGCCATGGCGCCGATCGCTATCAAAGGCACGATCAGCTCCAGAATGGCCAACCGCTCACTCGCCGCGAAGGCTCGGACGAGAGCCATGAACAGCACCAGCAGCAACCGCAGCAGCACCTTCCGGTCACGTCCGCCGATCAACACGAGAGCGGCAACGATGACAAAGCCGATGCCCATCTGGGTGAAGGACGTGATCCCGGTGATGGGTTCGAAGGCATCCTTCAGATCATCGCCACTGCTCTGTCCGATCAGGGCCGTGAGGATTACCGACGGGGTAGCACCCCTCGCCATCGCAGCGGCGAACAACACCGCATATCCGAACAGGGTCGCCCAGAACAGCCAGCCACAGATCCGCCGCAGCCACGCCCGCTGAGTTGTGGTGAAGCCGGGCCAGGGTGCCGACAGCGACTTGCGCGCGGCGAACTGCGGGATCAGGGCGGCGATCATCAGCACCAGCGCACCGCCGTACAACAGCGCGACGGTGCCCGACTCCAGTGCCTTCGGCGTTCGCCATGCGTCCCGATAGACGGCATCGGAGTAGTGCCAGGCGAGGTACAGCGAGCCGGGCACGATCAGCGCCACCGCCCCGGTAGGGGACACCCACCAGAGGCCCCGGATCGGCACTCGGCCGCGGACCTTCGCCGTCGCCCAGGGAGCGGCTCCGGTCACGACGGCGGCCGAATTCGGTACCCCGCCACCAGACCTCGTGCCCAGGCCAGATCGGCGCGGGCGATGTCCCGGCGCCCTCGCACTGTTCTGACCCCTGCCGCGGCTACTTTTCGCGCGATCAGGTAGGCCATCTCCGACTTTGGCAGGTGGTGAAGCCGGTAGAGGTGGCCGATCCCGCGACCGTAGCCAGCCATCTTCTTGTCGAAACCGGACGTGTCGCCGCGGCGAGGGTCATCCTGGATCACTCGCACGGTCGGTTCATACTCCACGCTCGCGCCGGCAGCTATAGCCCGCAGCAACAGGTCGGTGCCCTCGCCGGCCTGGAACGGACCCGGTGAGCCGACACCCATCGTCTCGTCGAACCCGGTCAACGATTCGAACAGGCTGCGCTTGCAGAAGATGGTGCTTTCGATCGCCGTCAACTGCACATTTCGGCGGGTGATCGGCCGGGCGCTGTCCGGCCAGCGCAGCATTGACGGCTGTCCGTCCTCGGTCACCTGGATCCCGCTGATGGCATCCGGCGCGCCGCGTTCCGGAACCAGGTCCAGCACTGCGCTGACGGTGTCCCGAGCATACCAGCAGTTGTCGTCCGGGAAGGTGAACAGCCACCCCGCCGCCAACGCCGCGCCGGCATTTCGGCCCACCGACACACCTCGGGCCGAGGTGGTCCAGCGGCATTCGAACGGCAAGTCCCACGCGGCCAGCAGGGCGATACAACTGCCATCCTCGCTTTGATCCACCACGATCAATTCGAGCTCGTCCCGGCGGTCCTGGGCGATTAGCGAGTCGATCAACCGGCGCAGGTCGTCGGGTCGTCCGATCGTGCTGACAATTACTGATAGCGCCACGCCATCGGTCATCGCGGACCCCTGTCTGCCTAGTACGTCTGCCTAGTCGCTGTCTATTCGTCCACGCCTGAGCGCGGTCCCCCGCGGCCGATATTCCTGCGCCGCCGGACCACCAACAGCACCCCCAAACCCGCGAGGGCGCCGACGAGACCTCCGAGCAGGGCGCCGGTGGTGGCCACCGACGTCTCCTCCGCGGTGGCCGCAGTCGCAGGTTTGATGAGTCGGCTGAGAGACTTCGCAGCGTCCAGCTGGGTCAGCAGATCGGCCCGTTGCGCAGCCAACTGCGGTGCGTTCAACGGGTTGGAGGCCAACTCCTTGGTGAGGATGTTGATCGACTCCTGCAATTGGGTGGTCACCCGGGTGCGCCACAACTGCACGTAGGTCTCCGCCGAGACGTTGGCCACCGCGGCCGCGCCAGCCGGTGTCGCGCCGCTGCCGGTGAACGCCAGGATGGTCGTCCCCGGCAGAACGCTCGCAGCAGCGGGCTGTGAGGCTGCGCCAGTGCGCCGCTCAATCTCGTCGCGAATGTCCTCCTGGTAGATGTTGATATACGCGACCTCGGTCTTGACGTAGGTCGTATCCGTATCGGAGGACATGGCGCTCGGGTCGAACGAGACGGGTGCCCCCGACACCAGGGCGGTCGCGCTGTAGCTGCTGCTGGTCATCGACATCAGCACTGCGCCGAGGATCGCACCGAGGACGGTAGCGACCGCCAGCACCGGCAAGATGCCACGGGCGGTGGACTGGCCGATCGAGGCCCAGAGGCTGGCCGGACGGTCGCTGAGGTTCGCCGAGCCCAGCCCGCTGTCGCGGTCGTCGGTGACCGCTGGCGGATCGGTCACAGTGTGGCCCCTCTGCTGCTCGATTGGACGCGTCGGTGGCGCCTGTCACCCTTGCCCGGACATGCCACGCCCCAACCATTATGCAGGCCCGCCGGGGCGGGGTGGCCCGTTCCCCCAGGACCGGAGCAGGCCCATTCTCGCATTGGTTACCGAAAGTGATCGGCCGTCAGCGCGCAGCCACCACCTTGCACGAACTGAGGGCCACCGGAGTGGTGGTCGCGCCGAAGATGTTCTGCTGGACGATGCGGTAGCGGTCGCCGACCTGACAATCGGCACCCCCCGCCAGCAGTGCCGTCACCTCCGTCTTGCCCGGCAGATCCCCCCGGAAACCCAGTGGTAACGGGATGGGCACCAAACCCTGGACATCCCTTCGAGCGGGGTCGACCCGGAAAATCCGAGTCTGCAGCGTGGGAGGATCGGCCAGTGTCGAAGCCCAGCCGAAGGTGAAACTGTGGTCGGCACGTAGCACCAGACCAGGGTCGCCGCCGATCTGCGGGATCGCTGGCCGATCGAGTCGCCTGGCTCCGCTGGCCACGGTATCGAGCAGCGGGGGCGGCGGATTGAGACAGCCCGCTTCCCGGCCGAGCCGACGCAACCCCGCCAGATCACCCAGGGAGTACTCGGTCAACGGCGAACTGATGCTCAGTGGCGAGTGCATGACCTCATCCGTAGCGTCGACATGGGCCAACCCGAGGACGTGACCAATCTCGTGCAGGTAAAGATTGCTGCGCAGGGCAGCGGTGGACGAGTCTCCGAGAACGGCATCCACGGTCCCCTCGTTGGCGACTTTTCGGCCGACGATCGAACCGCTGTTGACGTAGCTGTAGCGCATCTCGCCCTCACCCTCGACGGTCGCGCCGGTGGTGAAGCGAATAGTGACGGGGATCTGGGCCTGGTCCGCCCGATCGGCCTGTTGGAAGGTGATTCCGGTTGCAGCCGAAGCTCTTGCGAACGCCTCCTGTAGTCGGGGCTGCTCGCCACCATCGTCAGTGGTGAGCGCCCAACTGATCGGCTGGCAGGGGTTCCACCGCACCGGCATAGCCTGGTTGCCGACAGTGAATCGGAAGTCACTCGGTCGGCCCGGAATCGTGCTGACGTCAGGCTGGTCGCCGCCCTCTCCACCGTTGGGCCCGACGGTGGAGTCGTCTGGTGGGGGCCCGGGCGAGGTCGCGTGGAAGTCCCGGAACGTGTACTCGAACACGACGTCGGCGGCTCCACCTGCTGGTACCTCGATCATGGCCGTGGGCTCGGTGGGGACTGCGATACCCCGCTCGGTCGCCGCAGTGAGGGCGCTCACTCGGTAGGTCCCCGGTGGCAGGTTCTCGATGGTGGTGTTCGTGGCGGTGGAACTGAGGTATCCGTCCGGGCCGGAGACGGTCACCTGTGCCTGTACGCCAGCCGGTAAGGAGCCGAACCGAATTCCCAGCGTCCCGACATCCGCCATGGTCGGGGTCGGCCCCGCCACGGAGGTCGCCGAACAGGAGGTGAGCGTCAGACCGAACAGCGCCGCAGCGGGGATCAGCAGAAAAGCAGGTCGTCGCATCCTTCTGTGCACCTCCCTGTACCTACCGCCGGCGACTATCAGGGTTCAGCCAGGATCGAGTCCGATGGAAGACGATTCTAAGCCAGCGACTCGCACGTCGTGAAACGATGCGGTCATGGTCCGCCCAGTATCGACGCCGTTGCGACCATGACCTCAATCACCGAGCGAGTGACGGCTGCCAGCGCGGGTCGGGACCGGGTGTTGGATGCAGTCAAAGCATTCGCGCTGGTGGTGGTCGTGATCGGCCACAGCCTCGCCTGGCACGTCACCCCGGGTGGTAGCGCCGTCAACGTCTTGGAGGTGGCGCCAGGCTTGATCCTGCTTACCTGGGTCTTCCAGGTGCTGCCACTGTTCTTCGCCGCCGGAGCAGTCTCCAACGCGGGTTCGCTGAGCCGCTCGTCGACGCCCGACTACCTGCGTCACCGGAGCCGCCGGCTGCTCACCCCGGTGCTGGTCTACTGCTCGGTCTGGACTGTCGTGCTGCTGCCGCTCACGCTGATTTCGGAGCAAGCCCAGCCGGCGGGTCGATTCCTCTCCCAGTTGCTCTGGTTCGCCGGGGTCTACCTGTTGGTGGTGGCGGCCGCACCGGTGACGACGCGCTGGCGCAGCAGACCGGGCCTCACCCTCGGCGTCTGGCTGGCCGTCATCGTGGCTGTCGACGTCGCCCGAACCCGGGGGGCGCCAGCCGCGATCGGCTGGCTGAACCTGCTGCTCGTGTGGGGCTGGCTGCACCAATTGGGATATGAACTGCCCCGTCTGCGGGCCTATCTT
>JAUPKM010000661.1 GCA_030837445.1 Actinomycetota bacterium | reverse complement strand
GCCGAGACCGGCGGGTCCCGCACCTGGTGCAACCGATTCGTATGCCTGCGCGACTGGCTGTCGAAGATCTGCCAACAACCGCAGGCGTGCTGCCGCCAGCTCACTCCCGACCGTCGCCAATTGTTCGTTCCAGACCGTCAGGCTCTCCGACAGCATCTCCACTGTCGCCCCTCGACGCCTGGCACCGGCGGCCGAGCGCAACAGCGCTGACCGCTGTCGCACCACTCGGTCCAATTCGGTCAGCACCCCGGCCAACCGTGGTGTCCTGGCCACCAGCAACTCATCGCAGAACTTGCGCCGAGCCGACGGATCCCCCTTCACCAACGCCAGGTCCTCTGGCGCAAACAGCACGGTCCGCAGCACCCCGAGTGCCTCCCGTGGACGCCGAGGTGCGCCGGCCACGCGCGCCCGATTGGCGCCGCGGGCATTGATTTCCAGCTCCAGACTGAGCTCCCGGTCCAGCCACCGAATCCGCGCCGCCAACATCGCCTGCGAGCAGTCCGCGCGAATCAGCGGCAGATCTTTGGCCACTCGATGTGAGGTCTGGTTCGCGAGATAGCCCACCGCCTCGACCAGATTGGTCTTCCCCTGCCCGTTCAACCCCACCAGCGTGGTGACGCCAGGCTCAAAAGCGACTTCGGCGCTCTCGTAGCTGCGGAAGTCCGTCAGGGTGAGGCTGCTCAGGTACACGAGAGGATGAGAACTAGATCCTCACGGGCATCAGCAAGTACTGGTAGGAGTCGTCCCGGTCCGAAGTCGAATCGGCGGCTCCGGTGAGTACCACTGGCTTACTTGCCTCGGTACACCTGATCTCGCACTCTGGATGGTCCAGCGCCGCCAGACCATCCAGCAGGAACTGCGGGTTGAAGGCGATCTGCAGGGGATCCCCGTCAAGGCGAGCCTCCACGTATTCGACGGCTTCGGTCTCACTCCCGAGGCCGGCGCTGAGCTCCACTTCGCCGTCTTTGATCAACAGTCGCACAGCCATATTCCGCTCGGTGACCAGCGCGACACGCTTGATGGCGCTGCTCAGGGCAGCCACCTCGATCCGCACTCGAGAGGCAGACTCGGTGGGCAGCAAGGAGCGGAACTTGTGAAACTCCCCGTCCAGCAGTCGAGTTGTGAATCGCCGTCCAGCGCTCTCGATACCGAGCATCCGGGCGTCCTCCGACAGTGCCAGTTTGATGACCTCCGCGCCGGCCAACGATTTGGTGGCATCCGCCAAGCTGCGACCCTGCACAACGACTGCGGCCGAAATTCCCACCTGTTCCGGCGACCAGGGCATTTCCCGGACAGCGAGCCGAAACCGGTCTGTGGCAGCCATCGTGAGACGGTCGTCATCGACTTCAAGTCGGATTCCGGTGTACAGCGGAACAGCATCGTTGCGAGAGGTTGCGATCGAAACCTGCGACACCGCCCCGGAAAACGCCGTACCCGGAACCTTGCCGATCACCGGCGGCAGATCTGGTAGCGGCGGGTACTCCTCGCTCGCCAGCATCGGCAGCGTGAAGGTCGACCGGCCGCAGGTCAATTTCACCTTGGTGTCCGCACTCATCGAGATCGGCGCGTTCGGCAGGTTGCGCGCGATCTCCGCCAGCAGTCGGCCGGAGACCAGTACTCGACCAGGTTGCTCCACGACTGCCGCCACCACGGCCTGGCTGGAGACGTCCATGTCATAGCTGGACAGCGTGATCGAGTCGTCGGCTGCCTCCAGCAGGATTCCACTCAGGGTGCCTGCAGTCTTAGGCAGCGTCCGTGCGGTCCAGGCGACAGCATCAGCCAACGTGTCATGTTCGACCCGCAGTCTCACCTCTGATCCGACCTGAACTGTCAACGTCAACTCCTTGATAGTCATCCCCGTGGAATCGGTCACGTCGGGACCGTCACTGTGGTGGACCTTACCCGCATCAGCTACTTGGCTGTGAGACCCGTCTCGGGTCGTCTGATTTGTCTTTCACGGAATCAGTGGCAGTGGTTCGATTTGAGTTGGTTCCTAATGACGGGTGACTTTGGTAATCGTTATGTATTCGTAGTAGTAGTAGGTCCCGTGCAATCTGTGGATAACCCAGATCACTGCAGGTCAAAAGATGATTGGCCTTCGCGGGGGCTGTGGACGGAAGAGGTCGTGACTGTGGGGGAATGTGAATGCCAAGGAATCTAGACTCCGCTCGTGCACAGGGAAGGAGAGACCTTCATGGCTGAGGTGTGTCATTCGTCCACGGGTGAGATGGCTTTTGTCCTCAGGTTATCCACAGCTGTGGGTGAGGAGGAGGGCGATGTTCAGTGGAGTGAAGGCTGGCTGGCGTTGTCGAGCCGTGTTGGGCGACTGCTCGGTTAGGTGCGAGCTTCAGACTTGATTCGGCTGGTGAGGTCGGACACCTGGTTGAAGAGACTGCGACGCTCGGCCATCAACAGTCTGATCTTGCGTTCCGCGTGCATCACCGTCGTGTGATCGCGCCCACCGAAGCTCTGGCCGATTTTGGGTAGTGAGAGGTCGGTGAGTTCCCGACAGAGGTACATCGCGATCTGACGAGCGGTGACCAGAACTCTGGATCGGGAGGCGCCGGTGAGGTCGTCGACGGTGACCCCGAAATACTGGGCGGTCTGCTCCATGATCGCCGCGGCGGTGATCTCCGGACCTGCATGGTCCGGCAGTAGGCCATCAAGCACGGTGCGGGTGATCTCCAGGTCCACCGGCGCTCGGTTCAGGCTGGCGAAGGCCTTCACCCGGATGAGGGCTCCCTCAAGCTCACGGATATTGCTGGAGATGCGGCTGGCGATGTACTCAAGGGCACCTTCGGGTACCTCGAAGTTCTCTTGCTGGCGCTTCTTTCGCAGAATCGCGATCCTCGTCTCGAGGTCGGGCGGCTGCACATCGGTAATCAAGCCCCACTCAAACCTGGAGCGCATTCGATCCTCAAAGTCCTGCAACTTCTTGGGTGGGAGGTCTGACGTCACCACGATCTGCTTGTTGGCGTTATGCAGGGTGTTGAACGTATGGAAGAACTCTTCTTGGGTCTGCACCTTGCCGCTGAGGAACTGGATGTCGTCCACCAGCAGCACGTCGACGTTTCGGTAGCGCGCCTGGAAGGCGTCGTTTCGATCGTCGCGAATTGAGTTGATGAACTCGTTGGTGAACTCCTCGGAACTTATGTACCGCACGCGGGCGCCCGAGAACAGGGTTCGGTTGTAGTGCCCGATGGCATGCAACAGGTGAGTCTTGCCAAGACCTGACTCGCCATAGATGAAGAGAGGGTTGTACGCACGCGCGGGTTGCTCGGCGACCGCGACGGCCGCGGCATGCGCGAATCGGTTCGAGCTGCCTATCACGAAAGTGTCGAACACGTACTTCGGATTCAACCGGTGGCCGTCTTCGGTGTTTCTTGGTTCGCCGGTTCGCCGGCGTCCAGGTCCACTGCCCATCGCCAGGTTCTCGGGGCCAGCCCAGGGGCTGTCGGAGGGGGACGGTTGCGCGCTCGCCGGGCTGGCGCTGTCCGATTCCGGCTTGGCGTAGGTGGAGTCGGCCAAGGCGTCGGTGGCGTCCTCGTCAAGCCCCGGCGCCTGCGCGGCATCGACCGTAATGGCGAGCCGGACGTCCCGGTGTAGGGCCGTGCCGAGGGCCTTTCGGACGTAGGGCTCAAGTC
>JAUPKM010000660.1 GCA_030837445.1 Actinomycetota bacterium | reverse complement strand
TTGGCGGGCTGGTCCTCGGCGTCGATCCCCGGACCTGGCAGGGTCGATTCGCTCATGAGGTGCTCCCGAAGAGAGCCTCGACGGTGTGCTTGAGCATGAAGAACGCACCCGGCAGCATGATGAGAAACCAGACCACCACGATCCCCCAGAGCATCTGCCGCTGGTAGCGCGGACCCTTACTCCAGAAGTCGACCAGGATGATGCGCAGGCCGTTCAGTGCATGGAACAGCACCGCAGCGACCAGACCCACCTCGAGCAGGTTCACGATCGGGGTCTTGTAGGTCGCGATTACCAGGTCGTAGCTGTTGGGGGACACCCGCACCAGGGCGGTGTCCAGTACGTGCACCAACAGGAAGAAGAAAACGGCCACGCCGGTGATCCGTTGCAGGACCCAGGACCACATACCTTCCCCGCCGCGGTACAGGGACCCGGTCTTCGTCGGGCCCGCGGTTGTCGATGCCACGAGAAATGCCTCCACGTTCGCAGTCGGCACCGGTAGCCACGGGTGGGAACCGGTGTAATCGGATCGTAGCGTGGCAAGCCAGTCCGCGCCGTCGGTGGCTAGGCTTGCGTCTATGACTGGTGTAACGGAATCCGGAATGCCCTTCGAATCGGTCTACACGTCGCAGTCCCTGGACGGCTGGGACCCCGCAACTGAACTCGGGGAGCCGGGTGGTTTCCCCTACACCCGGGGCGTCTATCCGACGATGTACACCGGTCGGCCGTGGACGATGCGCCAGTATGCGGGCTTCGGTACCGCGGAGGAGTCCAACGAGCGCTATCGGCAGTTGTTGGCTGCCGGTCAGACCGGGCTCTCGGTCGCCTTCGACCTACCCACCCAGATGGGGTACGACTCCGACGACCCGCTGGCGAGCGGCGAGGTAGGCAAGGTCGGCGTTGCCATCGACTCGCTGGACGACATGGCCGTCCTGTTCAACAACATTCCGTTGGACAAGGTCTCGACCTCGATGACCATCAACGCGCCGGCCTCGACCCTGCTGCTGCTCTACCAATTGGTGGCCGCCCAACAAGGGGTGCCGGGCGCGGCGCTGACCGGCACCATTCAGAACGATGTGCTGAAGGAATACATCGCCCGCGGCACCTACATCTACCCGCCGGCGGCCTCGCTGCGGCTGATCACCGACATCTTCGCCTACTGTCGGGCCGAACTGCCGAAGTGGAACACCATTTCGATCTCCGGCTACCACATGGCCGAGGCGGGCGCCACGCCTGCGCAGGAGGTCGCTTTCACGCTGGCAAATGGCATCGAGTACGTCCGCGCCGCCATCGCGGCCGGGATGGACGTGGACGAGTTCGCCCCCCGGTTGGCCTTCTTCTTCGTGGCGCGCACGACTCTGCTGGAGGAGGTCGCGAAGTTCCGGGCCGCCCGACGGATGTGGGCTGCCATCATGCGCGACGAGTTCGGGGCAAAGAACCCGAAGTCCTTGATGCTGCGATTCCACACCCAGACGGCCGGAGTGCAATTGACGGCGCAGCAGCCCGAGGTGAATATGGTGCGGGTGGCCGTGCAGGGACTCGCGGCGGTTCTGGGCGGCACCCAGTCGCTTCATACCAATTCGTTTGATGAGGCGATTGCGCTACCGACCCAGAAAGCCGCCCGGTTGGCGCTGCGCACCCAGCAGGTGTTGGCCTACGAGACAGACGTGACCAAGACGGTCGATCCCTTCGCCGGGTCCTACGTGGTCGAATCGCTGACGGATGACCTGGAGACTGCCGCGGCCGATCTGATGCGCCAGGTCGCCGACCGCGGGGGTGCGGTCGCGGCGATCGAGCAGGGCTTCCAGAAGTCCGAGATTGAGCGGAGCGCCTACCGGATCGCCAACGAGATCGATGACGGCGAGCGGATCGTGGTCGGCGTCAATAAGTTCACGGTGGCCGCGGAGGAACATTACGACCCGCTGCGGGTCGACCCGGCGATTGAGGCGGAGCAGGATGCGCGGTTGAAGGTTCTCCGTGCCGAGCGCGACAACAGCGAGGTAACTGCGGCATTGGACGAGTTGAAGCGAGCCGCCGAAAGAACCGAGAACACCCTGGTGCCGATGAAGCGGGCGCTGGCTGCCCGCGCGACCGGGGGCGAGGTCGCCTACGCGCTGCGGGACGTGTGGGGCCAGTACGTGCCCGTTGATGTGATGTAGCGGTACCCGGCGGCTCCGGCCTCGTCACTCACCCCCGGCGCCGGGTCGCGCTCGCTGCGCCCAGTAGCCGTCGGCGATGGCCTGCAGACCGGATTCGAACTGGAGACTGGCCCAGTCACCGTCGACCGATTCGAGAATCCCGGCAACCTGTCGTTCCATCAGCGGCTCGCCTTTGACCTGGGCGGCCATCTCTTGGTAGTACGCCAGCATCTCCTCCCGCCGCATGGCGTGCAGGCGGCGCTGCCCAAGCTCGTAGAGCACGAAGCCAAGGGCGTAGATGGTGATCCCAGCGGAGACCTGCGGGACCTGGTCCTCGTCGAAGCCTGCTGAAATCAACAACAAAGCGGCAAGCCGCAGGTCCTCCACCGCGGTCGCCTTGGACAACGGTCTGGAAATCACCTCGGGGGCCAGATTGGGGTGCTCGAGCAGGAGCGCTCGGGTGCGCCGGGCCAGCTCAAGCAGGATCTCCTGGGGCTCGGAGACGTCCCCGAGGTCCATTTCTCGGATCCGGCGAGCCTGCTCCTCGGCGAGGCCTTCGACCAGGTCGTCCTTGGTGGCGAAATGGCGGTAGGCCCGCATCGGACCGGTGTCCAGCTGGGCGGCCAGGTGACGCATCGACAGGGCTTCGATTCCGTCGGCGTCGACGATCGCCAGTGCCGCGGCAAGTACCTCCTCCCGGCTGACCGAGTTGCGGGCACGGCGGTGAGTGCGGCCGGACGAGCGGGGCACATCATCTGATCTGGCCGGCGGGTCAGTCATCACGATCTCCTTGCGCCGCCGTGCCTGGCGCGGCTGGTGTGGGAGTGCGGGCGGCACGCTCGAGCCCGCGCACCGCTTCCCGGCGTGCCACCGGTGGCAGGTCCGGATTATCGGCGACGAACTTCGCCACCGCGGTCGGATCGATCCGACTCAGGTCCCGCAGCGCCCAGCCGATCGCCTTCGCGACGAAGAAACGGCGGTCGGTGGCGTGGTCACCGCACAACTGCAGCACCCTCGGTACGTCGGTCTCGGCGCCCAGACCACGCTGGTGCTGGATAGCTGCACGTATCAACCACTGGTCGTCGGTGGCGCTCCAATCGTCGATCACAGCGGAGAGTTCCGGGTGTCGCCGGACCATCGTGGAGATTCCTGGAGTACCGAGAGAGTCCACAGAGTCCCACCAGGGTTTGGTGAGCAACAGGCCGGCCACCGGATCGGTGAGCACCGACGCGGGCAGGAGCGCGGCGTGACGACCGAACAGCTCGCAGGCAGCGTAGGTGTACTCGCGCTCCGGCTGGGCCCAGAGGGCAACCATGGTCGGAGCCACATCTTCCACGGCGGCCGGGCCGACCGAGGCCAACGCTCTACGCTGCGCCTGTCTGCGCGGTCCCGATCCGATCCCCAGGAACGGCGACACGTCCTTCATGTAGGCACGCATCTGCTCGGCCCGGGCTGGGTCGTGGAGGGGCTGGAACTCGGCTGTGAGGGCGGCTAGGTACTCCCGATACCAGCTGGGGGTCGACTCGGCGTCAGCCGGTTGGGCGTTCGGGTGATCCGACACTGGTCACTGTCGCCCGTCAGAAGCCGACCGAGCGGCAGGGGCGCGATCGCAGGTCTCGGACGTAGTCGGCTGGCGCACCTGCCGCTTCGGCCGCGTCGGCCATGATGCCCAGATAGCGGGCCGACGGCAACCCGCCCTCATAGCCGTCGAGCACATAGATCCAGGCCAACTTCTCTCCCTCCAGGGTGTCGACCCGCACCCTGATCTTGCCGTAGACGCCAAGGTCCGACCCCTCCCAAGTGTCCAGCGCCGCTTCGTCGAACTCGGGTACGTCGTAGAGCTTCACGATCACCTGCTGCTCGGGGTCTTCGACGATGGTCGCCAACGGT
>JAUPKM010000659.1 GCA_030837445.1 Actinomycetota bacterium | reverse complement strand
TCGCCGCACCGGAGACGCTGGACCGACCGTAGACCCAGGCACTCCCGGAGACCGTCGCATTGCCGACGACCCGCGCGTGACCGGACACCTTCGCCCGCCCCGACACCACCGCGTGTCCCGATACCCGCGCGCTGTCGACGACCTTGGCGTCATCGGTGACCTGCGCGAACCCGCTCACTCGGTTGTTCTTCGCCATGCTCACCAGTCTCCCCTGGTAGCTGCGCGCGGCGCAGCGCGGGTGCCAGATTGCCGCGGCCAGGAGTTGCCCGCAGTTGCCGTCACCAGCCGCGCTGGACTTGCCCAGCGGTTGCCACCAACTTGAGGCGGCCTTTAGGGACGGCCGCAATAGTTCAGGCCATGACAACGACACAGCAGACCCAGCCCGGCTCAACCATCACCCTCGGCAACAGTGCCGCCACCGCCAACCCGAACCGCACCCGGCTGCCGTAGCCGGCCGCCGCCCCAACGGAAGTTGGTCGCGGACCGCCGGTTTCATTTGTGGAAGCCTTGGATGCACTCCAGGTGTTCATAACCGTGCCGCCGCTGCCAGCCGAGTCGAGCCAGAGACCCCGGGCGGACTTCATGATCGTGTCAGCTGACTGGAAGACCCACAGTTGCGCGTCGGTGCCATTGCGGCGCTAGCGGTCGACCACTGTTCCGACCGAATTGCCGGACTGCTGGACGTCCACATGACCCGAAAGGACTTGCAGGAAGGAACCGGCCATCATCCCGGTGGCTATCCGTGGGAACCCGGTCCGCAGACAGCCGCCGCAGGGTTTCGCCCGGTGACTGCCTATCGACCTGGGTGCGAATCGCTCGATTTCACTGTGACCGCCATCCGGTGAACGCGAACATCGCCGAGTAGCACGGCTCGCCGTGACGTCGACACCACCTCAAGACCCAGTCGTTCATAGAGGGCGATCGCGCCCTCATTGGCGACATCCACGTCCAAAGTCAGCGTGTCGCAGTCTGCGGCGACTGCCCGAGTGAGCGCATCTCGCAACAGCGTGCTTCCCAGACCCAGCCCGCGGGCCTGCGGCCGCACCGCCACCGCCTGCAGGTACCACTCACCCGGCTGATGCCGTTCCAGCGCAGCGAACACCGGCCACCCCAACACCGCCACCGAGAAGGCACGGACAGCGCGAAGACGAGCGGCCGCCACCATGGCGCCCGTTCCGGCCGGGGTTCCGTCAGGGAACCCCTGGCAGAAACCGAGCGGTTCGCCCGATGCCTCAGCAACAACCGCGTGCTCGAACGAATAGGCGTGGACAGGTTGGGCGATGACGGCGGCCAGGATGGCCGGTCCACGCTTCCCAAGAAGGGAGTCGAACAACCCGCCGGCGGCCTCGTTCAGACCCCAGGCCAGAAACCCCGCGTCTCCCGCGGTGGCGGGCCGCAGGACTACTGCGCGGGTCTCCATATTGCGACAGTAGCGCCCCCCACTCCGGGGCAGAGGTCAGGCAGTGCGCGGGCACCTCTGTGGAGCGTTTCTCGACTTCCCCAACTGGTGCCGACGGCTTCCTTGGGTGCGAGACGCCCGACGTTGGTCCGGTGGTGCGCCGCGAGGGACTTGAACCCCCAACCCGCTGATTAAGAGTCAGCTGCTCTGCCAGTTGAGCTAGCGGCGCGTGCTGAGAGAGCATATCGCAGCACATCGGTCGCGGTACCACCCGTGGCCGATATCCGACGGCAGCAACGCCCCGGAGAGATTGCCGCGGCTCACTAGAGATAGAGCCCGGTCGACTCTTGCTCGACTCGGGCGGAGGCGACCGCATGGACGTCTCGCTCCCTCATCAGCAGGTAGGAGCGGCCCTGCAGTTCGACCTCCCCCAACTCCTGCGGCTCGAACAGCACCCGGTCACCCACCTCAAGGGTGCGGACGTTGGGACCAACCCCGACGACATGGGCCCAGCTGAGCCGCTTGCCCACCGATGCGGTCGCCGGTATCACGATGCCTCCGCCGGAGCGGCGTTCGCCGTCCGCGCCGTCAGCCCGCACCAACACTCGATCATGGAGCAACTTGATGGGCAGGGACTGTTCGTCGGAGGGTTCACCAGCCATGGCTCAACCCTAGAGCTACCAGCCGCGACTGCCGGGTCCGCCCTTGAACGGCCCGACCACCCGAGACGTGATCCAGCCACCGTAGAAGCCGCCCGTCTGAGGCTGGACCAGCTCCCCATCGACGGTCACTGCGTCCATCGCCGCTGGGTACACGGAGACGTGTCCAGCGAGCGCGGAGAACGGAGCCCACGGTTCTGGGTAGTCCCACGCGGCCGCCTTCGCAATGCCGACTTCCCGACCGGCGTCATCAACTGAGACAACGTCGAAGTAGCGGGCCGGACCCTTCCATTCACAGATGCTGGTTCCCGGCGCTGGCCGGAGCGCACCTGGGCGCCATCCCGACCGGGGCAGATAATAGGTCGGCGGATGGCTTGTCTCGAGGATCCGATAGGCCTCGTCACAAGCACAGACGACCACGCCCGCGAGTCGCACCTCGATCCGCTCAGCGACCCGCTCCAATGCTGGAGGTCGCGGGTAGTCCCAGCAGGACTCCTGACCGGGGCCGGGTATCTCCGGGACGACGC
>JAUPKM010000658.1 GCA_030837445.1 Actinomycetota bacterium | reverse complement strand
GTCAGTCCAGACAGAACTCGTTACCCTCAGGATCCGCCATCACGATGTGTCCCGCGCTCATCGGCGGGGCTGGCTCGTGGCGACGCAGCCGGGTTGCTCCAAGGGCGACGAGTCGTTGGCATTCGTCCTCCAACGCGATCATCCGTTCCTGCCCCTGTAGGCCGGGAGCGGCCCGAACGTCGAGGTGGACGTGGTTCTTGCCGGCCTTGTGATCGGTCACCTGCTGAAAGAACAATCGGGGCCCCTGCCCGTCGGGATCCTCGATCGCCGAACGGGTGTTCCACTGGTCGGGTGGTACGCCGATCTGCTGGAGGAACTCGTCCCAGACCGCCAGCGGGTCGGCGCCGTCAGGTAAGGCCACCCCTGGTGGCCCCGGGTGGACATAGCCCAACACGTCGCGCCAGAACGACGACAGGGCTCGCGGATCACGGGCGTCAATGGTGATCTGTACGTGTCGGCTCACGACCTGATCATCGCAGCCGCCGGGGCGGAGCGATGCCGCTCATGGTGTCTCCTTTGCGGGGGAGAGTTCGTGTACGGACAGGGCGAATCGCGATGGGCGAGTCTGGGACGGGTTGCCGTAGGAGTGGGGGAGGGCGCCGTCGAAACTGGCGGAGTCGCCGACCTTGAGTCGATGGCGGGTGTCGCCGACGACGAGGATGATCGCACCTGACAGGACGAGTAGCAGCTCTCGGGTGCCTGCGCGGTGGGCCTCGCTCGGGTGGACGTCGCCTGGGCCCAGCCGCCAGTCCCACAGTTCACTCACGTCTGGCGGCCGGGTACCTGCGACCAACACGGCGGATCCGCCGGCCGGGCTGCGCCAGACGGGGTGGGCCTCTCCCGCCCGGTGGAGGGTGATTGGCGCGGCGGTGTCCTCTGCCGTGTCGACCAGGGAGGGCAGGCCGATGCCGAGGGCGTCGGAAATGCGGAGCAGGGTCGCGATGCTGGGGTTTGTCGTCCCCTGCTCGACGTTGATGAGCATCCGTCGACTCACCCCGGAACGTTGGGCCAGTTGGTCGAGCGTCCAGCCCAGATCGGTACGGCCGGAACGAATACGCCGCCCGATGGTTCGCGCGATCGCGGCCGCCGGTCCGATCTCGTCCACCGTATGCATGCGGTGCAGTGTAGTGCACTAGAGTAGCGACTTGCTGCACCATTTCCCTGCTGGAGGCGCGCCATGGCTGGAGCTCCGTCGACGGCCTGGTCCGCTGTGACCGGACGGGCTCCAGCCTGGTCGCTTGCCGTCGTCGCCATGCTGTCGGTCCAACTGGGAGCCGCCCTTTCCGTCGGGCTGTTCCCGCTCGTGGGCCCGGCCGGAACGGCTTGGTTACGCCTATCCGCGGGGGCTCTCATCCTGCTGGTACTGGTGCGTCCGTCACGCAAGGACGTGCCACGCGATGCCGTGGCGCCCCTGTTGGCGCTGGGGTTGGCAACGGCCGTCATGACGGTGGCGTTCCTGGCCGCCATCGACCGAATCCCGTTGGGCACCACGGTGGCGATCGAGTTTCTCGGCCCGCTCACTGTTGCCACAGCGCGGGCGCACAATCGACGGATGCTGGCGTGGCCCTGTTTGGCACTCGTGGGTGTGCTGCTCCTGACTCGGCCATGGGAGGGCCGGGTGGATGTGCTCGGGATCTTGTTCGCTGCCGTTGCCGCCGCCGGTTGGGGCACCTACATTCTGCTCACCCAACATGTCGGGGATCGTGTCTCCGGCGTAAAGGGTCTGGCCATCACCATCCCGGTCGCGGCGCTGATAGCGACTCCCGTGGGGCTACCGCAGGCAATCCCAGGCTTGACCTGGGGCGTGGTGGCGGCCGTCTTCGCCCTCGCAATCCTGCTGCCGGTGCTGCCGTTCGCGCTCGAGATGCTGGCGCTGCGGCGGCTCACGGCGACCGCGTTCGGCACTCTGATGGCACTCGAGCCAGGATTTGCGGTCGTGATCGGAGCTGTCGTTCTGCGCCAGTTGCCGAGTCCGTTGCAGGTCGTCGGGGTTGTTCTTGTGATCGTTGCCGGAGTCGGAGCCGAGCGGCGGGGACGCAGGAAGATGGCTGGGATTCCGTCTGTCGAAGGCGCCTCGTGAGGCCGGCTGGCTAAGGCCTGTTCAGGGCCCCTGTCCCGCCACGCGATGTCTCGCCGTCGGCGCCACCCGTCACGCTCGCCTGGGACCCGACGTTGCCCGACCGATCCGTCGCGTCTGGGGTTCCCTGCAATTTCCTGGTAGTTCAGTGCACCAGGGAACTTACGAACTGCGCGGTCGTCATCGAAGTCGCACCCATCTGCACCATGTCGTACATGTTGGCGGCGTGGACTTCGGGCGACATAGCCCGGATGGCGTCGTCCAGCAGCACAACGTCGAAATCGTAGGCGAGCGCGTCGGTGACGGTGCCGCGGACGCAGTTGGGTGTCTGAATACCGCAGACCACCAGGGTGCGGATTTCCTGCCGTGTCAGCAGGATGAGCAAGTCGCTCTGGAAGAAGCAACTGAAGCGGGTCTTGACGATGCGGTCCTCGTCCGGAAGCGGTGCCAGCTCGGGCAGAACTTCCGCGCCCGGCGTGCCTGCGACCAGGAAGGGCTTCTCCTGGAAAACGGCCTGCCGGAACCTTTCCACGTCGTCCCCGTTGGCCCGGTGGACCCGCAATCCGAATATCACGGTGATGCCAGCTGTACGCGCCGCCTTGAGGGCCTGGGCGATGGCGGGGACCGCCTGTGCTCCGGTCGGCACGAGTCGTTCGACGGCATCCTTCTGCATGTCGATGACCAGTAGCGCAGTGGTCTCCGGGTTCAACATGGCTCCTCCGAAACAGGTCGCGGGGCTCTCGACCCGACCATGATGCCCTGCGCAGGCGTGCAGTGGGGGACGGGGAAGGGACGCTGATTCGCCGGCCGGTACCCGGATAGCGCAGACTCCGACCCCGTTGGCTGCCCGTTGGCCGCCTCCCCGTGCCAGGCGGCTCTCGACCATCGCCCGTCGGTTACTGGGCGGTAACCGGAACCGGGTGTACGCCAGAGGCCACGTAATGTTCCGGCTACTGGCTGGTAACCGGCCAGCTCTGCTGCTGAGCCCACGCGCCGGAGTCGTAGGTGGCCAGTGTGGCGGTGCTGGAGGCGAGGTGGCGAGCCGAGCCTCCGACGCGTCAGGGCGAGCGGTCGTCGGAACCAGGCAACCGGCGATCGACCTGACGAGCCGACAGGAGCCCGCTGCACTAGCTTGACATGGTGGCGAAACGAACAGTGGGCTTCGCGTTAGGTGGTGGCGGTGCGAGGGGATCGTTCTCGGCTGGGGCGCTGGACTACCTCATCCGGGAGGCCGGGCTCATCCCCAAGGTCATCACGGGAACATCCGCAGGGTCCATCTGTGCGTCGGTGCTGGCGCAGGCCCGAACATCGGAGGAGTTCCACACGGCTGCGACGGTCCTGCGCGACGATGTGATCCGGCTGGGGGTGCCAGGGGTTGCCTTCGAGCCACAGCCTTGGCTGACGGGGCTCGAGGGGACACCATTGGCCGTCGATGTGCGCGAACTCATGGCCGGGACAATGCGACCCACGATCCCCGCCGATCCGACGTTGGCCGAGGACGTCCTCGCAGACGCGACTTCAGGTACGAGGACTACCGCGGTCCAGCACGGGCTCGAAGTTGCCCGTTCAGTCGTCTCTGGTCTCGCGATGACGCACAAGGCGATCAAGGGCCTCAGCGCCAACGCCGAATCGCTGGCGGTCATCGACCCCCTCGGTGAGGCTCTCCTGGGCCACACGCCCGGAAGGGGGCCGGCCCCCTTGGACCTTGAGTCGATCGCTCGCGACGGACTCGAACTGAGGCTGACCGTAACTGCGCTGAACGAGGGTTGTGTGCGGTACGTGACCCAGACAGGGTCACTGGTGGAGCAGGACGCGGTGACCGCGGCCCCGGGCGATCCCACACCGGGAGTGGTCGAGGGAGTGCTCGCCTCGTCGAGCGTGCCGATGGTGTTCGCGCCCCGACCGATTGGTGGCGACGTCTACGTCGACGGTGGCGTATTGCAGAACATCCCGCTCGCGCCCGCCTTCGCGCTCGGCGCCACCGACGTGTACGCGGTGCTTGCTGACTCGCTCGCCTGCCCGCCGCCCGAGGTGGACTACGCCCACACCAACATGTTCTCGGTGCTACTGCGCTCGCAGGTCTATGTGACCCTCTACGGGCAGCAGCGCCGGGACCTGGCGATGCCGCGTCCGGATGGTGCCCGGCTGACCGTCATCGACCCGACGGTAATGGCGATCGGACTGTTCGAGACCGAGCCCGGACTGATGAACATCAACATCGACTACGGCTGGCTGCGGGCCTGCGGTGAGACATCCAAACTCAGCGACGACGACCGGGCTCGAGCGCACGAACTCGCAGATCTCATAGTTACGGGCCGGTTGCGTGCGTGGTACCTCGAGCATGGGGTCGCCGGTGAGATTCCCTCCGACAGCTCGGTGGCCACCAGCCCGGCGCCTGCGGATTCCGAGCTCACCGACTCGGGGCCCGATGCTTCGAAGGTCGCCGCCTCGGACCCGGCCACCTCGAAGTTCGCAGGTCAGGGGGCGCCCGAATCAGCGGGCGGTGTCCCAGACGCGGCGGTCTGGGACACCGACCCGGAGGCTGCCGTCCCAACCGACGCCGTGGCGGACGAGGTCGGCATCCAGGCCGCGCGCGCGTTGGCGAGCGCCAAGAGATTGGTGGCTGCCTCCTTGGTCGAGTGGCGGGCCCTGGGCCTTGCGCTGCCTGCCAAAGCCGACACTTGGAGCGAACAGCCAGAGCTTGCGTAGCAGCAACTTCCGCGGCCGGGCCGGGGGATATCGTTTGGGAATACCCGACAGAGGAGGAACCCGCAATGGGGATGAGTGGCAGCCTGAAGAAGATGATGAAGGATCCGAAGAATCAGGAGCGTCTGAGCCAATTGAGCAAGAAGGCACAGGCCAAGGCCAAGGATCCCAAGACACGCGCGCAGCTTGACAAAGCCCTGGCAAAGGCCAAGGACAAGACCAAGAAGAAGAAGAAGTAGGTCCCGGCCGCGTCGCTCGATGCGTCGGCAGTGCCACTCCGGCAAAGCAGCTCCGGTAACGCAGCTCCGGTAACCCCTTCGGCCGGCCCGACTGGCATCGCGGTTGGACCGGCGGCAATGATCGGAACATGGGTGACGAAGCACAGCAAGTGATCAGGCAGGTGCTGGCGGGCATTGACGCAGGTGACGCGCGCCAGATCATGGAGGGCTACGCCGAAGACGCCATGGGCGTGGACGAGGTGTCCCGGGGGTGGCTGCGGGGGCGTGACCAGATCGCGGCCTACACGACGAGCCTGCTCGCCGACGTGAGTTCGTGCACTTCTGACCTGTCTGAGGTGCACGAGACCGTCATCGGCGACGTTGCCGTGGTCACCGGAATTCTGCGCCAAGACTACTCGCTTCGAGGTGAACCCCAATCCGTGCGGATGCCGGCGACGTTCGTGCTGCGGCGCGATGGCGGTCAATGGCGCGTGCTGCTGTTCCACGCCCTGCCGATCCCGG
>JAUPKM010000657.1 GCA_030837445.1 Actinomycetota bacterium | reverse complement strand
TGCTGATTGCCCAGTCATACGCCCAGAATTACCCGGAACTCGTCTCGCTGGACGAGATCCTCAGCCCGCTGGGAATGGAGAAGGTCAAGTTCCTGGACAGCACGTGCGGTAGTGATCTCGCTGATCGGGTTTCCGATGTGCCGTTGAGTCAACTGATCAACTACCCGGTCGCGCCCGGTCTGATCACGGCCCTCGGCGAGGGGATGCCGGGCAGGGAGAAACTCAACGCGCCGATCATGGTGGTGCAGGGGCTCAAGGACACGACGATCCTGCCGCAGTTCACGCATGCCCAGGTGATGTCGCAGTGCGCCGTGGGAACCACGGTCTTCTACGTTCGCTACCCGTTCGACGACCATCCGTCCTTGAATTACCAGGCCCGCCTGCATAAGCCGTCCGTCATCGACTGGATGGAAGCCCGCTGGGCGGATGAACCGGCGCCGTCGAATTGCGCGAATCAACTACTTGGAACCACCGACACGACGACGAGCGTGACCTCATGAATCGGGAAGTTCTGCTGGAGGCGAGCATCGGCCTGACTGTCGGTCTGCTGGTGGTCGTGCTGACGGCCTTTCGTAGTCGACGGCCGCCAAGGCCGGGTGTGACGCGTCGCGCGGCGATGTTGGGACTCTTCACCTATGCCATCATCGCGGCGCCGGTCCTGACGGTGTCCGGCATGACGTTCGTGGGCATGATCGCCCTGGTCGTGATCGTGGCCCTGGCGCTGGCCGGTTCAGTGCTGTCGCGCAGGTTTGCGTCGGGATCCGGGGTACCCGCGCACCGCTATGTCCAGGGACTTGTGGGCAGCGGCGTGGCGGCCGTTCTACTGATCGCGGCTGCGCAGACCCTGTCCCTGATTAGTCGAGTGGATCCCAGGGTGCTGGTCTTTGTGCTGGGCGTAGTGGTCGCGGTCCTCGTGGCGGGTCAGGGACTGGCCGCCAGTGGCAGGATCGGATCGGTGGCGATGTGGCTGATGATCGTTCCGATCGTCATCTCGCTGGCCATCGGCTTCCTTCTCGGTGACCTATCCGCAGTGGTAAGCCCGATTCGGATTGGTGTGGACACTCCGTTCGCGGCAATCCTGGCGGTCGCCGTGGCGATCTTCGCCCTCGGTTGGGTCGATGCCGGGCTGCAGGCTACAAACGCGGTAGGACGCTGGTCACCGCTGCGTGTTCTGATCTGGGTTGCCGTGGTCATCCTCGCTGTCATCCTCGGTTTGCTGATGTTCCTCGGCGGCGTCATCTTCGCGCCATCGATGGAGTTCTTCGTCGTGCCAGCGAACATCGATGCACTCCCCGGACTGGCAGGGGTCCTACTGGCCGTCCTGACCGTGGTTTTTGCGGCGCTGGTCGCGGGTGTGCTGGCTGGGGTTGGGGCTCTACCCGAGTTGCGGGGGCGGCTCGGGAACGAGGTCGGGAACGAGGCCAGCGACCGAACGGCCGTGCCCGAGGATGACCAAGGGAAGGTGCCGACCGCGCCCGCCTGGGTCTGGATCGGTGCGGCCATCGCCATCGTCCTGGCCTTGATCGATCCAGGATCGCAGCAGTTGGTGGTCGCCGTGAGTCTGCTGGCAGGTGGCTTGGTCGGGGCGCAGCTGAGCGCAGCCCGGTCCGCCGCAGGCGTCATCGCGGGCGTGGTTTCGACGGGCGTGGCCCTCGTCGTGCTCGTACTGATCGACCAACTCCGGCTCGGTTGGGGTTCGACCGTCGCCACCGTCGTAGTGGGCCTCGTGGCACTGCTCGCCGGGCGGCTCACTGCTACGCAGGCGAGCGTTCCCACGTATATTGATGCGGCATGACGGCTGAGCATCGGGACACACCCGGCATTGATCACACCAGCGGCGAGTTCATCGGGGTCGGTGGAACGACGATCTACTACCAGGAGTGGTCGTCAGCGGAAGACCCGGTCCGTGCAGTGGTGCTGATCGTGCATGGGATCGCTGAACACAGCGGGCGATACGAAGCACTCGCGGCAGATTTGGTGCGGGCAGGCTTCGCCGTAGGCGCGTTGGACCATCGGGGACATGGCCGCTCCGGCGGGAAGCGAGTCCAGGTCGCGCGATTCGACGACCTGGTCGACGATCTGGCGACGTTCGCCGACCTCATGCGCGAGCGCTACCCGAGTCCCATGCCGATGTTCGTGCTGGGGCACAGCATGGGTGGCCTCGTGAGTCTTCGATACCTGATCCGCGATCGGCCGGAGGTCGCCGGCTTGGTGCTATCCGGCGCCGCCGCCGCCAAACCCGAGGACATCTCCGGCTTCACTATCGCGGTCGGCAACTTGCTTGCGAAGGTTGCTCCGGATGTGGGTGTGGCTTCGCTCCAACTCGACAAGATCAGTCGCGACCCGCAGGTCGTCATCGACTACAACCATGATCCGCTGGTCACCAAAGCGAAGGTGCGGGCCCGAATGGGCTCGCAGGTCCTTTGGGCGATGGAGGTGACCGAGCAGGCACTCCCGACGTTGACGGTGCCGATTCTGATCATGCATGGCGGCGACGATGTGGTGACCCCGCCAGACGGCAGCCGGATGATCGCGGAGAAGGTCGGATCCACGGACAAGACATTGAAGATTTACGACGGTCTCTGGCACGAGATCTACAACGAGCCGGAGCGGGACGCT
>JAUPKM010000008.1 GCA_030837445.1 Actinomycetota bacterium | reverse complement strand
GTGAACCGGGAATTGGGATGGGAAGACGGCTCCGGCGAGTCCGGTGTCCAATCCCGGCCCTTCCAGTCGATCAGGTGCGCGGGCTTCTCGTCGGTGAGTCCCTCCCACCAGATGTCGCCATCGTCCGTCAACGCGACGTTGGTGTAGATGCTGTTCGCGTACAGGGTTCGAATCGCGTTGGCGTTCGTCTTGAGGCTGGTCCCCGGCGCCACTCCGAAGAAGCCGGCCTCCGGGTTGATCGCATACAGCCGACCGTCATCGCCGTAGCGCATCCAGCAGATGTCGTCGCCGACCGTCTCGACCTTCCAGCCCGGCACCGAAGGCTCGAGCATGGCGAGATTCGTCTTACCGCAGGCGGACGGGAAGGCCGCGGTGAGGTACTTGATGTCGCCGCGTGGCGATGTCAACTTCAGGATGAGCATGTGCTCGGCCAGCCAACCCTCGTCCCGGCCCATCGCCGAGGCGATCCGGAGCGCGAAGCACTTCTTGCCCAGCAGAGCGTTGCCGCCGTAGCCAGATCCGTATGACCAGATCTCCCGGCTCTCCGGGAACTGCACGATGTACTTGGTCTCACTGCACGGCCAGGCGACATCCGGGCGGGCGTTGCCCTCGGCGTCCACCAACGGGTAGCCGACCGAGTGCAGGGCCGGCACGAAATCGCCGTTCTCGCCCATCAACTCCAGGGCGGCGGTACCCATCCGGGTCATGATCTTCATGTTCACAACCACATACGGCGAGTCGGTGATCTCCACCCCAAGCTGGGAGATTCGCGAACCGAGCGGACCCATCGAGAACGGGATGACGTACATGGTCCGGCCACGCATGCAGCCGGCGAAAAGGTCCTTCAGGATGACCTTCATCTCAACCGGATCCATCCAGTTGTTCGTCGGCCCGGCGTCGACCTCCCGCTGCGAACAGATGAACGTCCGGTCCTCGACCCGGGCGACGTCGGTCGGGTTGGACCTGGCCAGGAAGGAATTCGGGCGCTTCTCCGGGTTCAACCGGATGAAGGTGCCAGCGTCGACCATCTGTGACGTAAGCCGATCCCACTCGGCCTCGGACCCGTCACACCATTCAACTTTGTCCGGCTGAGTGAGAGTTGCGACTTCCTCCACCCACTCCAGCAGCTTCTTGTTCTTCGTAGGTGGATTCTCAAGACCGGGAATGGTCATCTGCAAACTCCAATACGCCATCGACGTCCGTTACAGGATCACTCCAAGACTGCCAGCCGGGGCCCGCTGATGTAACACCGGGCAGGTGATTCGACCTAGCTCGGCGGCCGCAGCCTGGGCATGGGCTGGACTAGGGCAATACCGTAGGGGCAGCAGGCGGACTCCACATCCTCGATGGAAGGTGACTCATGGCTGGCGAGAGCTTCTTCGAGACAGTGGTGGAGACCGAATCCATGCTGACCGACTCCTTCTCGGGAACGTACCTGGCGACTGACCACACCACCAGCCCGTGGCATCCGGACTACCAGCACGGGGGGCCCGCCAGCGCCCTGTTGGCGCGCGCGATCGGGATGCTGGAGATGCCGATCGACGACCCGGTCATCAATCGCGTCACGGTCGACATCATGGCGCCGATTCCCAAGGGGGCTATCGCCATCTCCGCCCGGGTCGTGAAGGCCGGTCGACTGACCACGTTGGTGGAAGCGGATCTGAGCACAGCCGCGCTGGAGTATCCCGTGGTGAGGATGTCCGCCTGGTGCACCCGCCGCCTCCCCCGACCGCTCACCCACGCCCACGGACAGTTCCGGTCCCCGCCGCCCGCTGGAACGCCGGCCCTTCACCCCCAGCACTGGGGCAGCGGGTATCTCGATGCGGTCGAGTGGCGAAGCGTCAGCGGCGGTCTTGACCTGCCGGGGCCAGGCACGGTGTGGGCCAACCCCCGAATCCCACTGGTGGACGACGAGCGGGCACGCGGAACTTCGCTGCTGCTGCTGATCGCCGACGCCGGGGCCGGAGTGTCCTACCTGGCCGACCCGACCGAGATGCTGTTCCTGAACACGGATCTCAGCCTGAACGTCATCCGGGTCCCAGGGGATGGGCCGATCTGGATGTCGTCGGAGTCCTGGATAGCCGTCGATGGGATCGGCCTGGCTTCCTCCGTGCTGGGCGACTCGACGGGGTCGTGCGCGGTCAGCAGCCAGTCCCTGTTCGTCGCCGAAGCCGATGAGCTCAACTGGGATATCCAGCTGCATCCCCACATCGCGTCCGACCAGTAGCCTCACCGGTCGGCGGAATAGATCGACACCTTCGATGTCACGTCGAGGCTGGGTTCTGTTCCTGTCCCTCTCCGTCATCTGGGGACTTCCCTACTTTCTTATCCGGGTAGCCGTCACCGACCTGGACCCGGGCTTCGTGGTGGCGGTCCGGATGCTGATCGCTGCGGCGATCCTGGTGCCGATCGGGCTGCTGGGCGAAGGCTTCGGCAGCCTTCGAGGGCACTGGCGCTGGGTGCTGGTGCTGGCGCTGGTCGAGATGGTTGTCCCGTTCGGGATGCTGTCCTGGGCCGAGACACGACTGAGCTCCTCCATCGCCGGGCTGATGATCGCGGCGGTGCCGCTGGTCAGCGCTGTCATCGCCGCCCGGCTGGGGTTGGCTGACCGTCTCGACAGGCGTCGGTACCTCGGCCTCGGGATCGGGCTGGCCGGGGTGCTGGCACTCGTCGGGCTCGATCTGCGAGTTGACGATGCGCTTGCCGTCGCAGCCCTCGGCCTGGTGGTGGTCGGGTACGCGATCGGGCCGATAGTGCTGGCCACAGCCCTTGCCCAGGTTCCGGGACCACCGGTGATGGCCGCGGCCAGTTCGATCGCGGCGGCCATCTACCTGCCGTGGCTGTTCTTCGCCGGACCGTCCACCGCGGTTCCGGCCACCGCCTGGGCGGCCGTGGTCGCGCTCGGCGTCATCTGTTCGGCGCTGGCGTTTCTGGTGTTCTACGCCCTGGTCGACGAAGTCGGTCCCACCAGAATGACCGTGATCACCTACCTCAATCCGGTGGTGGCCGTGATCCTCGGCGTCGGCATCCTGGCTGAACCGCTGACCGCCGGGATTCTGCTGGGCTTCCCACTTATCATCGTCGGCAGCTACCTCTCGACAGCCCGCAGCAAGGCGTAACCTGGCGGCCACCGGAGCTCCGAGCCAGCGATCCTCCGGTCACGGATCTGCCACTCGACGGAGGCGATTGCATTGATCATGGAGACAGCCCAACTGCGGATAGCCGACGGCCGTGAGGAGGCCTTCGAGCGGGCTCTCGAGACAGCCAAGGCGGTGCTGGCCCAGGCGCCAGGATTCCGGGCGATACACGTCCATCGCGGTATCGAGCGGCCGGACACCTTCCTGCTGGCGATCGGCTGGGACACGCTGGAGGACCACACCGTTGGGTTCCGGGAGTCGCCGTTGTTCGCGCAGTGGCGCGGCATCATCTCCGAGTTCTTCGCCGAACCGCCGCAGGTCGAGCACTGGCAACTGCTCGACTGACCACGGGCTGCTGCCACGCGTGCCGGCGGGGACAGGGCGGACCAGCCGAGGGCAGCGGGTGCCTCAGGTAGTCCGACAGCGCTAGCCTCACAACCGTGGTGATCTCCGATCCGGCCAAGGATCTGCGCACCCTGTTGGCGTCCCGACGAGGCCTGATCGTCGCCGCCGGCCGGGACGAGGCGAGGTTGACCTCGATGATCCGACTGGTGGCCGGCCCCCTGCGGCTGCCCATCTGGTCGTGGACGGTGGCCGCCGGGTTGGCCGTCAGCGGCGGCCGCGGCCAGCCGGGCACAACCGATCCGGCCCAGGCGCTGGCCTTTGTGTCGGACTCCAACCAGCCCGGCGTCTATGTCTTCCTCGACGCGAAGCCGCTCCTTGACGACCCGGTCGCGGTCCGGCTTGCCCGGGAACTGGGTCAACGCCAGGTGCCGGGACGAACCGTGATCCTGACCGGCGTGGGAGATCAGGTCCCGACCGATCTGCAACCCGACGGTGTGTTGTTCCGCCCTCGCCCGCCAGACCGGGCCGAGATCGACGAGATGCTGTCCAGGACGCTGGCAGGACTGCAGAGCAGCGGGATGGCGATCCGACTCGACCCCGCGCAGCGGGCTGAACTGGTGACTTCGCTGGCCGGGCTGACGCTGGTCGACGCGGAGCGGCTGGTCATCGAGTACACCGTCTCCGACGGTCTGCTGGGTGCCGGCGATCTGCAGGCGATCCGACGGGCCAAGGCCGAGCTGCTGGCCGTTGACTCCCCGCTGGAACTGATCGCCACCGACGTCACCATGGCCAACGTCGGCGGACTCGACCACCTGAAGGCGTGGCTGGTCGAGCGTGGCCGGGGGTTCGAACCGGCTGCTCGGCAGTTCGGACTGCCCATGCCCCGGGGTGTCCTGCTGACCGGGGTGCCCGGGACCGGCAAGTCGCTGGTGGCGAAAGCGATCGCCGCCAGTTGGGGAATGGCGCTGGTGGCCTTGGACACGGGTCGAATCCACGGATCGCTGGTAGGCGAATCCGAACAACGGATGCGGGCCGCGCTGGATGCGGTCGAGGTGATGGCGCCGGTCGTGCTCTGGGTCGATGAGATCGAGAAGGGTTTCCGGGCCGGCGGGGACAACGACGGCGGGGTGTCGTCGCGGGTGCTGGGCGTGCTGCTGAACTGGTTGCAGGAGCGCCCCGACGGCATTTTCGTGGTGGCGACCAGCAACGACGTGTCTGCCCTGCCCCCGGAGTTGACCCGCCGTGGCCGGATCGACGAGGTGTTCTTCGTCGATCTGCCGACACCGGTCGAACGCACGGCTGTCGTCACGGCCCACCTGTCTGCCCGCGGCTGGGACCCGCGAGCGTTCGACGTCGCCGCGGTGGTGGCCTCGACTGAGGGGTATTCGGGGGCGGAGTTGGAGGCGATCGTCGTGGGCGCCCTGTACGCGGCCTACGCGGCCAACTCTCCGTTGACGACGAATTTCCTGCTGACCGAGGCACACGAAATGGTGCCGTTGTCGGTGCTGCGGGCCGAGGACATCGACGCCTTGCGGAGCTGGGCCCGCGGACGCGCCGTCCGCGCCTGAGCGCTCCCAGCGTCAGGGGCCGGCTCAGTCCCGCCAGACCTCTTCGTCCGCGGTGAACGCGGTAACCGACGGCGGCAGCTCACCGGCGAGGACATCTGCCACCGTGACGTCATCGAGCACCGATCGCAGCGCAGCCCGAACCGCGATCCATACCTCCCGCAACGGCGCGGCGTTGCCGTTGTAGGCGACGGCCCCAGGTCGTTGATCGCGCACCCAGGCCAGCGGGCCGTCCACCGCGCGGATGATGTCGGCCATCGAGATCTGGTCGGCCGGCCGCGCCAACACGTATCCGCCG
>JAUPKM010000656.1 GCA_030837445.1 Actinomycetota bacterium | reverse complement strand
TTGATGCCGCCACTGAACTGCAGGTCGAACTTCTGGGTCGGGTAGTCGGCGAAGGTCAGATCGATGACGGTGTTCTGGACATCGATACCGGCAAGTGAGAATGACCCGACGTTGATGGTCAGCGAACCACTGAACAGGGCGCCTGGTCCGGTGGAGAACTCGCCATTGATCTTCGTCGGCGTGCCCAGGATCGCGCCGTCGAAGTCGAACGCGTAGCCCGAACTCGGCAGCGCGGTGGTCTCTACCGCGCAGCCGTTCGGCGCGAAGTACATCTGCACGAAGTTCGCTTCGATCACGTCGAACCAACTGATCGCGAGCGTCTGCTGGGCAGGGTTCGGGTTGCCGATCTGGATGGCATAGCACGGCGAGGTCTCGGACAGTTGGAAGGCGAAACTGATGTCGGTGTTGGGCTGCAGGCCGATATCCTCTGTGATCTTGCCGAAGGTGGAACTGTTGTTGTCCGGCGTCAGCACATTGGCGCTGACGCCGACGAAGTCGTCCTTCGGCTCCCCGCCGACGGACGCCATCACCTTGAAGGCCTCGAGGTCAAATCCGTCAAAGCCGAAGGCGTCATTGATGACCGTGCCGTTGCCGATCTCCGCAGACATCGTGATCGCACCGGACGAGGGGGCGTACATCAGACTGCCGCTGACCGGTACCGTGCCCGGTGCCACGGCGTTCTGGACCGTCGCGGTAGTGCTGGTCGGGTCGGTCCCTGGTGAGCCCGGTGTCTTGAGTTGCGCGGCCAGGTTGACGCCGAAACTCCACGCACCGTTGACCTTGCCCACGACCACCCCCGCGCTCTGCATCTGCAGGCTGGTGGCGGAGGTGGCATCACCGACGATGTAGCTCGTCTCCGGCAGGCTCGCCGTCAGGCTGGCTGAGGAGGTCGCCCCGCCCAGCGTCAGTTCCGCGAGCACGTTGTCCATCTGCGGGGTGCTGAGGAAGTTTTGCACCGCGGCTGGCAAGGTGAAATTGCCGAGCACCGTGGCCTGTTGCGGGTTGACGATGGTTTGGGTGTTGTTGATGGTGACGGTCGTCGGGTAGGACGAGTAGATGAACGTGGTGTCATTGCTGAAACTGCCCATCGAGCCGGGAATCTCGGTGTTCGCCTGGCCCTGCGCGACTGCGGCGGACAGGCAATAGCCGGTGTTATCTGCGGCGTCGGGGAAACTTGTGTTGTAGACGCCGGTGGCGGTTCCGGTGAACCCGTTGCCGGCATTGTAGGTCGCTGTGAACCCGAAGATGTTGTTGCGATTTGCCAGCGACGGGTCGCTCATGCAGGGATTTCCGACCAGTTCGGGTGCGTTCTGGGCGTTGTCGGTCGCGAAGAACGTGATATCCGAGAGGTTCAGGGTCTTGGGCCCGAACGCGGTGTTCTGGATCGCGGCTTGCAGGTTGAACGACCCGTCGGTGATATTAGCGTTGGCGGTGGCGTCGATCGGTAGGACCTTGCCGAACAAGGTGGCAGATCCGGTGACATCCAACTGCAGTTGCAGCGTCTTGTTCTGGCAGGCATCCCGGGCGTTCTGCGGGAGTTGCGCGACGTTGTTGCAGTAGATGCCGACGTGCCCGGTGGCGGTGTTGACGGTCAGGCCGAGTTTGGTCAGGGTGGCCGGACCGATCACTGCCTGGCCGAAGACGTCGATCGCCAGCACGCTCGGGTTGCGGCCAACCTTGGTCATCGAGATCGACCCGCCGAGATTGTCCAGGTTCAGGTAGGTCAGCGCGATGCTTTCGCTGGATTGCACCGTCAGCGACCAGTTGTGGAAATCGGTGAGCTGGCCGGTGACGGAGAAGTTGTGGTTCTGGCCGCCGATCACGGCGATCCCGGTGGCATTTGCGGCCAGTCCGCTGTTTGTCCAGGTGAGGCTGGCATTCTGCAGCGAGAAGCCGCCGTACAGGGGGAAGGCCGCATGCTTGGTGACCATCTCCATCGAGGCGTCGTAGGCGACTCCTTGACCTACGGCGCGGGAGACGGTGCCGGCGCCGCTGAAGACTGCGGTGGAGCCGTCGGACCCGGTCAGTGGCCACATGTTGGCGCCGCTGACATACAGGTTGAAACTGCCATCGGTGTTGACCTGACCGGTGACGGCGGCCGACCCCTGGTCGGGGCCGGTGGCGTACGCGGTGAGTTGCGCGGCATAGCCGCTGCCCCCCGGCGCTGGAATCACGATCAACTGCGACAGCTGCGGTGCCTGGTTCGTCAACGCCCAGCCCTTCGGCAGCGGCAGGTACGGCAGCGTCGACAGACTGATGGTGCCGGTCAGGCTGCCCAACGTGCTCCCGGCGAATGGGATGACGAATGCCGCCAACCCGCCCGTGCCGCTAGAGAACGGAATGGTCGTCAGCCCGGCCGGCACGGCCGGATCCTGCGGTAACTGCAGAACGCCTGAGTTGACGGTGAGCCCGGATGCCGTGATCGTGCCCGCGAGTTGGGTGAGTCCGATCCCGCCGGCCTGGGCCTGACCTCCGGAGAAGGTGATGGTGGCGCCGGCCGCAGTGCAGGCGGTACCGCTGACGGAGACCGTACCCAGGGTCAGATTTGCGGACGCGAACTGCACTGATGGCAGGTTGGCTGCCGCAGCCGCGGTGTACATCGCGCAGAATGCGGTCGTACTGGGGCTGGCGGCAGCGGTGCGGTTGCGTGCTTCAGACGCTGAGGGCGACTCCGCCGCAGGCGAGGTGGGTTTCGCGGCGGCCGCGGAAAGTGTGGCCGGTTTCGGCCGCGGCAATTGCGGGACGATCATCTCTGACGCCCCGGTGATGGTCCGGTTGCCCGTCTTGGCGATGGCGGAGAGGACCACAGAGCGTGTCAGACCGCGGGGCAGGATGAAAGTGAGTTGACGGCCACGGTCAGTTGCCTTGGCTCCAGCCAGCAGCAAACTAGCCTCGCCATGCCCGCGCCAGGCGATCCGCAGATCACGGGCGATACCGGCGGGGCCGGGGACTGCCACTCGGAGCGTAACCCGGTCCCCGGGCCTGGCGAACGTTCGGCCCGCGCCATTGATCAGCAGGGCTGCCCCGGGTTGCACCACGGTGCCCTGTCTGACTGCGCGATCGGCACGACCCGGGAATTTCGGTTCGCGCCACTTCGTGGTGCCAAGTCGGGCATCGACCTTAGGGGTGAAGGGGAAGACCGTGACCCTCACCTGCCTGCGCACCTCGGCACCAGCCGCCTTGACAACAAGCTGGAAGTTCAGCTCGGTGGGCCGTCTGACCGCCGGTGGCGTGAAGGCAACAGAGTTGCCTGGATGAGGAGTAGTGCCATGTGGCGTCTGGTCCCAGGCGACCCGGGCGCACGCCCGTGGCGGACAGACCTGAATCCAATTGAACGAGTACTTCTGTTTC
>JAUPKM010000655.1 GCA_030837445.1 Actinomycetota bacterium | reverse complement strand
GCACTGCGGTACTCGGCACGATGATGATGCCGACGAACCCCAGACCGAACAAACCCCCGTCGGCAACCTCGACGACGAACCACCACCCATTGGTCGCCATCCAAGGAGACGGTCAACACCGATAAGAAGGTTCCTTGCGTGCGTAAGTCGAAGCGCAGGAAGTACAAGGGCGATCTGCATACCCGCCCGTACGACCTTGAAGAAAGCACCTTCGACAAGGACAAGGAGGATGCCGACTTCGACACGTCCGACCTGGCGACGCTGCCGGATCACTACGCCCGTGTGGCGGTGTCCGAATCGGCTGAATTCGGAACCGATGGAAATGACACGGAAGACCGCCTATCGGAGGTTGGTGGGAAGGCTCGGCCATCTCCGGTGTTGCGGCAACTAGTCCAAGAAGCTGGCGGTTACAGCTTTGAGAAGAAGGACCCGAAGTCGGAGTGGAAAACCGCTACGCGGTTCTATTGCCGGACGTGCGGGGAGTGGATCGCTTCGCCGCCCACGGAGATCGACTGCGAGGTGCCGCTTGATCCTTGCCCACCGGAGATGCTGAAGGGCGGTGGTGGCTGCCAGAGTTGCCGTGTGCAAAAGGCGTTCGATCTAAAGGATGCACGCGGTGTAGGCAATCCTCCGCAGACCTGTAGGCCGAAACCGGGTGAGAAAGAATCCCGTTGTGCCAAGGATTGGCGAAACGGGATGGAGCGTTGGGAGCGGGCGGTGGCTAAGGCCCAGAAGCGGGGCACGAAGGTCCCGGCGAAACCCTCACCCGCGGAACCGAAGTGGACTGAGCGTGACATTCGGAAGATGCGGGATGCCGAAGAGATGGCACAGATACGGGCCGACCGCAGGCGGCAGTTCCGACCGCCGGTGCTGAAGCGGCAACCGCAGGGCATCTGGGATCTTGACCTGCGCGGAACCGGCTTCACGCACCGCGATCATCTGCGAAAGCCCGGTTGGCGGTAAAACCCGCGAGAGTATTCCTATATAGGTGAGAGGCCGTCCGAGCGGGGCTGGCGGCGCTGCACAGGTGGTGCAGGCCGCTGGCCGCTCGGAGCCTTCTGGTCGCCAACTTTGATCAGCGATCAACCAAGAGAGAGTGGGGGGGGGGTTCGGTGATTGCGAACATCTGCCGAAACGGCCACCGGTTCTCAAGCCGTACCCGTTCTGGGCACTGCCCACAGTGTCTACGGGACGCGCAGGCTCGGTATCGCCAGGCGTGTATCGATGCCCGACGCAAGCTGAAGGCGCTTGAGGCTCCGTAGCCGATTCTGAGCCGCTGTCTGCGGCTCTCCCGACAGGAGACATACCCGCAGGGGTATACGCCCGTCTGAGTCGATCTCAGACGGGTTCTTCGCGCGTTCGCAGCCGAATCGGCTTGCGGGCGCTCACCGGCACCGCGTGCGGCGGTGCTGTTCGCTGCGCCCTGGACGGCGCATGACACCAGGAGGTAAGTCGATGGACTTCGAAGATGACCACGTCGAAAGCGATGTGTGGCCGGTCTCGGCTCAGCGGGAGCTGCGCCGGCTGCGGTCGGAGTGTGCTCGGGTGCGTATCCAGCGCAACGAGGCGCGCCAGGAGTTGGGGCGGCTTCGGCGTGCGGCGGTCGAGGCTGTCGCCGGGGTCGGTGATGCACGATGACGGCGGCGACGATCGGGTTGGACGCCTCGCAGGATGCGGCGCTGACCGATATCCGGTTTTGGTTGTTGGCGCGGGTGGTCGATCCGAAGCTGCCGCAGATCTACCGGCTCGGTGGGCACGCCGGGTCGGGGAAGACCACACTGCTGGCCGAGGTGGTGCGGATCTGCGAGGCCGAAGGTATCCGGTACGCGCTGTGCACGTTCTCGGGTAAGGCAGCGGATGTGTTGCGGCGCAAAGGACTTGACTCCGCGCAGACGATCCATTCGCTGATCTACACGCCGAATCACACGGCTATGGCCGAGGTTCGCCGGCTCAACGAGATGTTGCGGCACGCGGACCTGTGCGAGCAGGACCGCGAGGCCCTCAAGGACAGCCTGAAGAGACAGCGGGATCTTCAGTGGACGTTGCGGACCACGCTGGACGATGTTGACCTGTTGATCGTGGACGAGGCGTCGATGGTCTCGGGTCGGATCACCAACCAGTTGAAGTCGTTCGGCAGGCCGATCCTGGCGGTCGGTGACCCGGCGCAGCTACCGCCGGTCGAGTTGTCGCCCACCAGTGACCCGTTGTTCTTCTCGCAGACGCCGGATTCCCGGCTGGAGGGAAAGCACCGGTTCGGATCGCAGGCGGTGCTGGCCGAGGTGGCGGCAGCGGCCAGGGCCAACACGCCGATCCCCCCGGAGGTGATCGTCCCGTTGGCCGGTGTGAACCTGCTGGACTTCGATGTGATCCTGGTGCATTCCAACGCCAACCGGTGGCGCTACGTCCACGCGGTGCGTGGTGCGCTGGGCAAGCCGCTTGATCAGCCGGTGCTCGGTGATCGGATCACGTTCTGGCAGAACAGCCGTGAGTACGGCGTGTTCAACGGCGGCTCGGCGGTTGTTGAGGCGATCGGTGAGGCCGAGGCGTCGGCGGCGAAGTTCCCGGCGTGGTCGGTCGAGGCGGTCTCCGACACCGGGGAGGTGTTGTCGCTGATCGTGGACAAGCGCGGGTTCATCGATCAGGCCGCGTTGGATGACGCGGTGCGTAACCGCAAGTCCGATTGTGTGATCGCATCGTTCTCCGAGGCGCTGACGGTCCATAAGGCTCAGGGGTCGGAGTGGGATCGTGTGCTGGTGGCAGATCATCCCAACGTCGGGGACGGGGAGGCGAAGGTGCGGTGGCGCTATACCGCGGTCACGAGGGCTTCGGAGGCCCTCGTGCTCGGTCACGAGGCGTTCCGGCAGCCGGTCAAGCTCGCCCGTGGTGTCACCCTGGATCTCGGATGAGCACTACCGCGGAGCGCCGGCAGGCGGCGATCGACTGGTATCGCGGTCTGGGTCTGGAGGTGTTCCCCTACGACGGCGACGGCGTTCCGTTTCGGGAGTGGCCGAATCCGTCCCTGGCGGCGGCGGGGCAGCGCCGCGCTCTGGCGGCGCAGCACCGGGTGTCCACCTACGGCGTGGTTCTCGACGGGTTGATCGTGGTGATCGACGTGGACTACGACCGGGGTGGGCGGCTGGAGGATCTGGAAGCGGCTTTCGGGCCGCTTCCACCCACCGCCACGTTCTCGACGCCCTCCTCAGACAGGAACGTGCATCTGATGTTCCGGGTCGAAGGGGAGCCGTTGCGAACGTCGAAGAGGCTGTCGCAGAAGTTCCCCGGTATCGACTTCCTGGCGTTGGGAAGTCACGTCAAAGGCGCCACCTCGTGGCGGCGGTTGGACCGCCCCGAGGACGCGGTGTACTCGTCGGTGTCCTACAACCGGCTGTACCCGTACCTGGAGCCGGCGGTTCTTCCCGCCGACATCGAAGCCGCGTGGCGCGAAACGATGGTCGGAAGCGACCAGGAGTTGCACGAGATCGAACTGCGCGAGGCCGAGGTCGGGCTGAAGCCGACCCGGCTCACCCCGAAGGAGCGCAGGCTGGTCGAAAGATGGATCAGGGAATCGCTCAAGCAGATCTCCGAGGCCGCTGACGGGCAGCGTTGGGAGACGCTGTCCCGTCACATGCTGGCGGTGTACAGAAACGGAATCCTGCTGACGGGTTCCACGTCGGCGTTCGACCAGCGGATCGTGCGGGCCTACCGGGACTCCGGTGGCACGGACCTGAAGTGGCTCTCGACACTGATGGCGCCGACGAAGGTGTTCGCCGCCAGACACCCCAAACCCAGACCGGCGGTGTCCGCTTACCGGGCCACCGCCAACGCCCTCACCGGGGAATGGGCCGACGCCGCTACGGCGACTACCGGCCCACGGGACAAACAGATGCGGAAGGTGATTGAGGCGATCGCAGCCGAAGCCACCACCGACCTGACGATGACCACCGCAGCGTCCCTACTGGCGACCCGCTACGACCTGGGCCACGAGGACCGGGTCCAGGCCGCTATCAGGGAGTTGGCTCGGCAGGGCTGGCTGGTCAAAACCGGGCAGGGATACACGGTGACGCTGAACAAGGTCAACCACTACCGGTTAACCAGCACCCCGTAGGAGGTGTTACCGGTGTGACAGATGGTGTCAGACCCTACGGACAGTCCGCGCAAGCGGACGGCTAGTCCGACTGTTGCAGGGCCGGGAGCGATCAGGGACTGCGACGACGATGAGTCGCAGGGCCTGCCGGCCCTATTAATAGGTGGCCTCCCAAGGCCATCACCGCAGGTAGAACCATGTTTTTTTGGGCCGATTTTCGGCCTTGAACCCGTCTGAAACGGGCGCACAGGGCTTCTGCGAAGCCGTCCACCGAGGCTCGGTCTCCGACAAGAGACCGGGCCTTTTCCTATTTCGAAGGAGTGATCGAACTGACCGATCTACCGCAGCGTCGGTATCCCGCCGACGCCGAGGACCGCTACCAGGAGTGGCTGGAGATCTACGGGCTGGACGACAGCCCAGACCGCCGCAACATCTGGTTCCGCAGGTTCCAGCGCCCGAAGCCACCGGAGGGTCTGCTGACCGGCCTGCGTGAGATCACGCGGGCCGGCTGCACCTCCGACGATTCGATCCCCCGGCTGCGCTGGTAGCGCAGTACCGATCCCGCCCAGCACCCGCTGGGCACACACCTGAGGCCACCCGACCGGGTGGCCTTTCGCATGTCCGGGCCACCCGGCCCACAACCGACGACAGAAAGAAGAACCCGTGTTCAATCCCGTAGATCTCGCTGACGGAGTATCCCGCTGGAGTTCGCTCGGCGTCACCCTGCCCAAGCCCCTGGCCGGGGCTATCGACGTGTTCGAAACGCTGCGCTACATCGAAGTCGGGTATCACCCGGTGTTCCGGGTCGAGGACGTGACCCCGGCCAACGCCGAGGACAAGATCCGAGAGTTGGCCGAGCACCTGGCGCTCTACGCCCCTCCCGGCGGCACCACCGGGTTGAGTCCGCTCCAGCGCGCCAAACAGCAGGCGGTCGATGCCGCGGCACGCCGTGTCCTGGCGCAGGCACGCGTCGCGGTCCCCGCCGTCATCGACGCGCTGACCCCGGTGTTCGACGCCCACGCCCAGACCTACGCCGAGGCGGTGGCGAAGCTCCCCGAGGATCTCAGCGCCGAGACCCTCGTCGCAGCCGGTCCCGGTGCCGTCGAGGCGTACGGCACCGCCCAGCAGGCCACCGCCCAGCTCGCCCGGATCGACGCCTGGGCAGCCGGGTTGCCGTATCTGTCGGGGATCGTCGTCCGCGATCCCGAGACCGTGCTCCGTATCCTTCGGCCCTCGACACGCCAACAGTTGTCGCGGCTGGACAAAGCCAGCACCACGCCGGCGAACCCGACGCTGGCCGCGCTGGACCCGGTGTTGTTCACCGCAGCCCGATCCGGTGTCGAGTTCGCGATCAACACCCCCGAGGCCGCGGCAGCGCTGCGGCTGGCGCTTGTCTCCGGTGTGCCTGCGTGAACGCGCGGGACGCGGTACGCCGTGCCCTGGCCGCTACCCCCGGTAGCGGAGATCCCGGCGCAGTCAACGGCGGGTTCACCGCGGCGATAGCCCGACGCCTGGAGGAGCGGGGTATCGCGCAGGTGCCCGGAATCCACACCGCCGATCAGCCACCGGACTGGTGGGATCTGCTCATCGAAGTCGATCGCCGGCACCGCCAAGCCGAGCAACGGCGCCTGGAGCGTCAGCGGCTGGAGGAGGAAGTGAGCAGCACCCCGCCCACCGCGGCGGGTGTCCTCGCCGCCGAGATCACCCGGCAGGCCGGCGCCACGTCATCGATATCGATGCCGCTCAACGGCGCAGCCGTGCTCCGAGCCGCTCTGGCCGGTGGACCGGGAACGGTCAACTCCGACCCGGTCGCCGACCGGATGGATTCCAGCGGCTGAACCACCCACGGCGCGGGATGGCCCCGGACCACGAAGTCCGGGGTCTCCCCGCCCACACGCCCGCAGCGAGAACGGAAGTCGAACCGATATGACTGAACCAACCAGCACCGATCGGCTACCACGGCGCCCGTGGCGCCACGGCGGCTCCCGGCGGTGCCAGCGCCCGACGTGCACCCGGCTGATACGCCGGGGAAAGCACTGTTCGTTCATCTGCCGAGCCGTCCACGAAGAACTCGAAAAGGCTCAAAGGATCTGCGAAGTGGTCGGACCCGGTACGGCCAGCGCCCAACTGTGGGCGGCAGCGGTCACGATGTCGGACGCGCTCTCGGAGATCCGATCCAAAGAGTCGTACCTCAAAGGGATCGCACGCTCTGTCGGGATACCCGCGGCGACGTGGCTCGCTCTGGTCACCGGGCAACAGCCGCAGAAGCAGGACACGCCTGCTCCTATGGCACACCCGCCCCCCGGCCCCGGCCAGGGGTAGGTCCGGGGCAGAGGCGGCAGGGCAGGCACCCGGCGTCTTCGCACCGCACCCGCTGCTCCCGCGTCCCCCGCTGTCGGGGGATCGCACACCGCCGACCCCGCTCCGCACCCGCCGAGGCCGGGGACCGGCGCCGACCCGGCGTCCGGTAGCCGGCACCCCCACCGGGGATACCCCCTACCCGCGCCCGTTGACCGGGACGTAATACGGCAGACATATCCGATGCCGCGGCACGCCCGGCGTTTAGCCCACACCCGCGCCCACGGCGCCGGGGATGCGGGCATCCGTTTGTTTTTCCCCGATCTTGAGGAGACCCACCCATGACCGACTCACCATCCATCCCGAAAGCGCCTGTCGGCCTTCAGAACAGAGGCCGACATATCTGGCGTGCGCTGCACGCGGTGTATGACTTCGATGACTGCCCCGAGAAGCGCGTCCTGCTGGAGGAGGCGTGCCGTACCGCCGACGTGGTCACCCGGCTTCAGGCTATCGTTGACACCGCAGCCGATCTGCGGGTGCGGGGTTCGCAAGGCCAGCCCGTCGCCATGCCCGAAGTCGGGGAACTGCGCCAGTACCGCGCTCTGCTGACGACTCTGCTCAAGGCGCTGACCCTCCCCGGCGACGAGGACGTACTCACCCGCTCCGATCTGGGCCGGCTCGGAGCGCAGGCACGCTGGGGAATCCGCAGTGCGTAAGGCTCCGATCCCCGAGAGCGGAGACGATCACCGTGGGTAATCCGAAGCGCCGCAACAGCACCCGCAGACTGAGCACCCCGGAGGTGCTGGCTGCCTCGCTGCCCGACGATCTGCGCCGGTTCGATGAACTGCACACCCCGGAGGATCTGCGGTCGCTGTGGACCGCTGTAGCCGACTACCTCAACACCCAGGTTCCCGGCCAGGGCGACTCCCTCGTCCTGCCGGTCCTCGCCGTGGCCGGGTTCCACGTCGCCGGCTGGTATCGCGGAGCACTGCACCACCGACCTGCTCGTGGTTTGAGTTGACCGAGGGAGGGTTAACCTGAGTTGGACTTATCCAAGTCCTGCGTGCGCCGACTGCGAATCAGTTCAAGCGACTCGGTAAGGGAGAGAAGGAGATCGTGCTCGGGGCTCTCAACACCGTCAAGCACTTTCCTCACCCGCGATTTGATCGCGCTGCTGACGAATTGACTCAAGTACTTCATGCGAGATTTGGCGAAGCGCCGCGTAGACCGGGTTCCGTTTTGCCGGTTGCATCACGCCGTCAACAACAATCCCCCAGCCAAGTGAGTTGCATTTCGCCAGTCGAAAATACGTGGGACCCGATTTGGGGTCCAAATGGGCGCCATTTTCTTTTTCGGCCACGGCAAGCACGAGGTCCTCACGCGACACCTCTGTCCCATGCATATCGTTGATAACTGGGTTGGTCCACCACTCGCTAAACGGGATACGCGATCCTCGCGGCAGTTGTAGCCCACCCCTAGTTAGGATTGGCGATGGCGGGTAGTTGTCCAATTTCGGTACATATTCGATGACTCCATTTTCAGGTCCGAGTGAGAATTGGATCTGTGTGAGATTGTGAGTGGTTGCTTCATTATCAGGATATGGAAGACCAGCAGTGTCAACCCAAGTCAGAGCTTCCAAGAGCCTCAGTTGGTTGAGTAGCGCTTTCGATTGTCCTTTGTGGTGGAAAAGGACTCGGCAGGCAACTGCAATGCGGCAGGCTTCGCTCTCATATCCCTGGTCGAAGAATCTGCTGGATCGCTCAAGGAAGCCGATTTGGTCCTCAAGATGTTCCAAAAGCTCGCTGCGGGTCCGTCTTTCAACCATACATCGATGGTATTGATTAGATCCGACAACTTGGGATTGTGACCCTAGAAAGGCGTTGGTCGTACCTATTAACGGCCCGACGTTGCTGCCATCGTCGGAGCAGTCCGCAACGTCGCCGGGTTGATCGCCACCGACTGGTACCGCGAGGTGCTGGGCTCATTCGGGCTGTTCGTCAAAGGTTCGGGAGTCAGCTTCAAGCCTGGCCGCCAATTCCCGCAGAGCACGTGGGGTATCTGGTCCGTCTGCAATCTTCTGGGCGGTTAGAAAATCGCGCACCTTCATAAAAACGATGTCGACATCGGCAGCCGATCGCTCGCCCTCCTTATTCACGACGTCGTTCGATGCGAGTCCGAGAGAGACGAGGATATCGACCAGACGTTGGGCAAGTTCGGGTTGTCGACGGTGATACTGCGCGAGGCATCGGTATACGAAACGGAAGGCTTCCGCACGCGCCGCTTTCGTGATTCGCGACGCTCCGACATCCATCAAGGCGTGAAGGTCCAACACCGCGACGTCAAGGCCTAAGCGAGCGGCGACCGGGTCAACCTTTTCCGAAAGATCGTCGCCCGAAACGGTGTTGGTTACGTCCGGTGCGGCGATAACAGCCTCGCTTAGCCGAGCAGCAGCGACACCGGTTAGCTGATCAATCTTGTCCTCCCACGACGCGGCTGTTACTTCGATGGCTCCCTCCAGTCGCAGACCGTGCCGGATCTCAAGATCACCGGCAGCCCCGCTGGCCTTATCGTTGGCACCAACGTTTTTCGTCGTGACTCGGAGGCCGCTGTGCGAAGCCGACAACTCTTCGTTAAGTAGTCCTGCCAGTAGATATTGCTCCAGTGCGCCACCGCTGCCCGTAGCAAGAAGTCGATCTCGTGCCTGCCGATAGGCCGTGAAGGTAAACCTGCTCGCGACGAGGGCAGGGAGTAGCGGCATGGACGAGGCGCGAGATAGAAAAGCAGAGGCCAACCCCTCTGCCATCGAGTGCAGCTCGTCGATGGTCCGGCTAGGTTCGGATTGCCAGGCGACGTATCGCCTCAAGCTGGCGTTACGCACCTGTGGCGCTAGGTATCCGGCGCGGAACGACGATGACTGCAACGGTCCTTGAGTAGCAGGGATGTTTCGCGGTTCGAGCACTTGGGCGCACAGCCGGTCGCCGACGCTTCGGTCGCCAGCAATCCGGCCGCTCTCGTTCAAGTCACGAGATCCCGTGTTGCGGAGATCCAGAACCCGGCCCTCCGCCAAGGAGAAAGCCGCCAGCGTGAGCGCTGCTTCAGCCGCCTGCGAAGCTGTAGGGGGGTCGTTCGAGAGAGGACCAAGTAAGTCCTCCAGAACCGCCTGCGCTTCTTGCGATAGCTGTCCACGCGAAGAGTTATCCGCACCCGGTCCGCGTTCGAAGAGTTCCGCAAGTAGGGCACCTACAGCCTCGTTGCGGCTACGCGCATTCGCGAAGCGGCTGTGTGCAGTCCAATCGTCACCGGGCACGGTCAGGCCACGCTCACACGTTTCCCCTGCGATCGCCTGAGGACCTTCAGGTGCCGATGTAGGGCGACACCAACCGCCTCTGCGAGACGAACCGGTACAGCGTTGCCGATCTGTCGGTATCGGGAGGAACGCCGACCTGCCCATGGCATGTTGGAAGGGAACGTCTGCACTATCGCGGCCTCTTCGGCGGTGATCCTGCGAGCGCCGGGCACGTTGCCTAATCGTGGTTTGCCTCCGTCAAGGAGGCGCTGGTGGTAGCTACGTACGATATCGCCGCCGTCTAGCCAGGGAGTCTTGTTTCCCCCCATTGAGGCGAGAAGAGTGGGGACAAGCCCATCAGGGTTGATAGGGCGTCCGCCCCCGTTCCACAGGTGGCCATCCCACGGACTTGGGCGCAGATCCGGTGTTCTTGCGTACGTGACTTTGGAGTGATTTGGGATGCCAACAGGGTTGTGTGGATCTAACAGCTCCTTAGCTGCCACCCACCTACGATTTGTGCCGGTACCGTGCGTCGACTGCGGCCACTCGAATCCGGGTAAGCGTGAACCGACAATAAAGAGACGTTGGCGCCGCTGAGCGACGCCAAAGTCTGCCGCGTGAAGGACTCTCCAACTCACGTGGAACCCGAGACTTGCCAACTCGTTCAGTAGCGAAGGCAGGCGCGGTGATTGGGAACCCTTCGCTAGACCGGGGACGTTCTCCATCAGGAATGCTTCGGGT